>DATKLV010000222.1:0-4469 GCA_035542255.1 Desulfomonilia bacterium
TCGATGGATGCGCCTGACGGCAATGCGGCAGGAGAGCCGTTTATCAGACAGTTGCCGATGCTGTAGGTGAGCTGATTATTCTCAGGGTCGGTTGCCGTGACGATGAACTGCAGGGTGTTGCCCATCACCACATCCCGGGCCCCGATCGGGGTCAACCGGGGAGGCCTGTTCACGTTGCCCACTGTCATGAGAACATCCTCGTATGCGGACCGCGAAGTAGCAGTATCCGCCACGGAGAATCGAACCCAGAAATTACCGCTCGTTCCGGATGAGGGCCGCCAGGTGAACTGATGTAATCCTGCACTGAAGGTTGAGCCTGTGGGATAGCTCTTCCCGGAGATCGGATCTGCGGCATAGGCAAGGGAATATGTTTTATCTGCGTCTGTCGCCGAGAGGGTTATCTGCAGATTGTCCCCGGGATTGATCTGTCTTGATCCGATGGGGTTCAGGACCGGGTACTGTATCGTCTCCAGGTCCAGTGCGTTATTATATACCTGGATGGTAACCCATTGGTAGGCGCTCATGCGGGGGGTTCCGTTGTCCGTCACCCGGATCAGGACCTTGTATTCTCCGGCTGTATAGTCATTGCTGGCCGGGTCCCAGGTGACGATATGGGTGGCCGGGTCAATGCTCATGCCGCGAAGATAACCGGAACCGTACGGATACCCCATGCCTGCGATGTCGTAGGTCAGGGTATCCCCGTCCGGATCCGTGGCTGAAACGGTAAACGAACCCGGGGAGCTCGGTGCACCTACTGTACCCAGAGTGAAGTGCTGGGCCCCTATTGGCGACAGCACCGGAGGCCGGTTGACGTTTCCCACCGAGATGGCCACATCCAGGGTGGCGCTTAAGGGAGGCTTGCCGTTATCCGTGACCTGGAAGCTGGCGGTGAAGCTCCCGTTCTGGTCGAAGCCCGGGGTCCAGGTGAAGGTGCGGGTGGACGGGTCATAAGCGGCGCCCGCAGGGAGACTGGTTGAGCTGTAGGTCAGCGTGTCCCCGTCCGGGTCAGTGGCATTGACAGTGAAGGTGACTGCCTGCCCTTCATTCACCTGCTGCGGGGCGATGCTGTCGAAGACAGGAGGGTTGTTCGTGCCGGTCAGTTCTATTACGCCTGCATCGGTGATTTGGCCCGGGATAACCTGCAGACCGCCTTTGCTGCCATGGAAAATGACACTTCCCGAGCTGTCTTTCAATGAGATGGTGACCAGATAGTTGTCGCCTTCGGCAACGGAAGTAATCGTTCCCTCGCCGATGTTGCAGGCCCATGGCCCGCCTGTGGCAACGATTTTCTCCTGTGTGTCGCGGACCTCGGCCGTCACGCTCACGATGCCGTACTGCAAGCATGGAAAGGCGGCTGCCTTTACCCTATGCAGGGTACTCAATGACGCAGCCGGCATTTTCAGTGAAAAAGAAATCTTCCCTGTCCCATGACCGCCGCCGCCCTGGGAGCAGCCGCTTATGAACAGGAGGAACAGGATACTGATGAAAAGCCGGTTTCTCATTATCGACGAACGTGCCGAGATAGAAAGTCGATCCGATGGGTGTATGCTGTACATCCTTACCTACCCCTTTTTACCATCTGACCCGTATATCGCCGTTGGATACCGGACGGAACTCCCTGAACGTCGAAATATTACTGCCGCTGTTGGTTTCATCGGAGTTCTGCTCCTCCTGTTCAATGAGGATGGCATGACTGCGGGGTTTGGCGGTGACCAGCCCCAGACTCAAGAGCTCATTGAGGGCGCTCTGTGCAGGCAGGAACTGCGGGTCGTGCTCCAGGGCCTTGCGGTAATAGAATCCAGCGCGGAGGTAATTGCCGTGGTCGCTTGCATCGAGGCCGTCGGATAGATAGACGAATGCAGGGAAGCTTTTTGTCAAAGGCTGCCGGAGCTTATCCTTCTTGTCCTTGGTGAGCCTGACCTTGAGCAGGTCGATGATATCGAAGAGGATTTTCTTCTCCAGGTCGAATACCTGGGCCAGCGAGCCGTCCGCCGAAGGTTGACCGAGAGAGCTTTGATCTTTCACCTGGAGGACATCGGATTTGATGCCGAGCTCCGCCTGAGTCCCGCTGTTGAGGTCCCCGCCCACGAGGTAGTAGGCCCCCAGCAATTTACCCATGCGCGGGGCGGTATCTTTGTCCACAAGTCCCGCGGCGCCGAGGCCCATTTCCTCAACAAGGGCCTGGAGCTTCACCCGTTCCACTAGGCTGATGCCGTCGACCTGGGCGATATCGGTCATGAGAAGGAAGGCAAAGCCCTTCTGCAGAGGATTCAGTCCTGCGTTCGCCGAACGGTTGCGGAAGTACAGCACTGCCACCGTATTGGATGTCGGCACAGCCTGGAGGGTCGTTTCCTGCTCGATCGCTTTTTTGGCCCATCCGCGATCTTCGTCGGTGACCACCTGTCCTGCCCGGGCAGGGGAGAAGATCGCCACGAGAAAAAGAAAAACCCCCATAACAGGTATTATGTATCCTCTGATCATAGAGAACCCCTCACAAAGTCAAAGCTGCAATTGCATGCAAAGTTGATAGAAGTGAACCACAAGATCCTGCCTTTGTCAATTGACATGAGCCCGGAGGGAGTCGAGGGGTTGTTGACCAAAAGGCTAGTTGGCCTTAGAGATTCCTTATATGACACGTTTCTTCTCGCATGTTCTTGACATTTTACCGGCCAAGAGTGCAGATAGGGAGGTGGAGGAAGGCAAGCATATGATCCAACCCTGGAGGGTCTACACAGCAATCCTGCTCGTGAGCATATTCCTGGGGATAACTATGCAGTTTGCGGCAATCTTCGATCTTCGTCCCGGGGCCTTTTTGATGCGTTCGGATGCTGTCATAGGAAAAGCAATCGACTCCATCCTGGCGGGAGGCGGTTCTCAAAGTGTTGCTGTCCGCCGGGCACACCTCAGCGGCGCATTGAATCTCGACAAGGCGCTGGTCTCACGCCTGCGTAACCAGTATGGCAAGGATTTAAGTGATCCCAAGGTCCAGTTTCAGGTTATAGAAGAGCTTCAAAAGGGCCTGCAATCCCGATACCCCCTGAACTCCCGGGACAAGATGAAAGAGGCCGTCGCTCTGGCATTCCCGGGGAACGTCGATCAGCTCATGAAGATGTCGGACAGGCTCGACAGCTATAACGCCTGGCTCAGGAGTACCTGGGGAACCATGCTGGATAAGAGCTTTAAGGATAGGGAAGACATCCTTAAAAGCAAGCGAACAGAGATCTTCGGCACGGATGCGGATAAGATTTGGACGGTCGATCTGAGGATGAACACCCTCAACAGGATTCTCTCCGCCTTGAACAGGGTGAAGAATGCACCCCTTAAAGATAAGCTCGCCTTCTTCATGGATACCATCCGCCAGGAATATGGTTCCGACACAGATGCCTTCATCGACAGCTACCAGCAGGAGCTCCTGAAGCATTTCATCGGGCTTGAGAGCGTCCAGGCCGATCTTGGAAAGATGAAACCACAGGAGAGAGAGCTCAGCCTGAGGGCCATCCGTCAGGCTTTTAACGTGGACCAGGCCACCCTTGCACGGTGGGAAGCTCTCGATAAGATCCGTGAGGATCGCTGGGAAAGGGGCCTCATGTACATGAAGGAGAGGCAGAAGATCGTGGATTCCGTTCATGGTGCCACTCGGGATTTCCTGCTCGACGCCCTGAGAAGCTCTTATTTCGGGAAAGACGCTGCAACCGTTACCAGCGAGGAAAAGGCCGGTTACTTCAGGTTCAAGGGCAGACGCATCTACGGGTTGAACTAGCAATTTACCGTTTGATCTTCCCCGGCAGGATGTAGGGATAGGGCTTGCCCAGGATCTTGGTGCTCAGGAAGCGGTCCAGCTTCCTGACAAGGAGGAAGAGCTCGAATATGAAGGCATCCTCGCGATAGTACGATCTTACCTCCTTTTCCGTAACAGGCCTTGAAAAGAAAGCTTCGGCTTCCTTTTCGAAGCAGGTGTTGGCCGTAGCTATGAAGGCAGGTACGAGATCAGGCCTCTGCTCCTTGTAGAGGTTCGCGACGAGGTCCACCACCACCAGGTGGAAGTCGTAGTAGCGGTCGAGGATGCCCTTGAGGAAGACCGCCTTGATCAGCCAAATCAGGAACGAGGGGGCGCTCCTGAGGAAGAGGTCGGCCTCGAGCTGCTCCTTGCCGTGGATTCTCATGAGCGGCGTGCTCGTGTCGATGTACAGGAGCCCCGTCCTGTCATGAAGGGAAGGCCCGGCAGGATCGAAGTCCTTGACCGCCCAGTTGGAGAGCTGGCCGTCGAGCCCGATGGTCACGGGGCCGCCTCTTGCGTTGAACTCCCACACCTTCAGCATCTTCCTGAGGATGAGGATGAAGAGCCTCTCGGAAACGGCTCTGTCAACTTGGTGGATCACCCGGTGGCAGAAAGACTTTGGGTCAAGCTTTTCCTGGATATTGTAGATCACCTTGTTACCGGTCTCCGGGAAGATCCTCGCGGAGGCATA
>DATKLV010000223.1:0-3726 GCA_035542255.1 Desulfomonilia bacterium
AGCCTCTCACTTTGTAGCATGCCATCACACCTGAATGGTCATGATTGAGTGAGAAGCAGTCTTTAAAGCCATAAAGGCCTTGACAGAAATGGTCGGCCCATATATTAAGATTCACCTCGTAGCTGTGATACGAAGGAGGAAATAAAATTAATGGCTAACCATGCTTCGGCCCTGAAGAGGCAGCGGCAGAGTGAGAAGCGGCGCTTGAGGAACAGGGGCCACAAGTCCGCTATCAATACTACCATCAAGAAGATATTCGGTTCTCTGAATGAAAAAGAATCCGACAAGGCACGGGAGTTGTACCGTGAGGCCGTTGCCCGACTGGACAGTGCTGTGAGCAAAGGGGCTCTTCACCGGAAGACCGCTTCGCGGAAGATCTCCCGCCTGACCAAGATGGTAAACGCCCAGCTCTCCTAAGGTCTGAGAGGTATCCTCCCCTCAGTCCTTGGGGGAAGAACATGCCGCCCGATCGCTTCAGTCAGGGCGGCATATATGTGTGTCAATGAGCTCGATTTGAGCTTTTGTTCTATCTGCCTGATTTCCTTGAGAAGAATTAAGAGTTGTGTCGTGCTCCATAGGGGCTTGCGCTTCAGTGCCCTCTCAGCAATAAAATCGTGGATCTTCATTTTCTTCCAGTCTCTTCCGGAAAGCACCACATAATGATTGATGATCTGGTTCTCTATCCTGCTGATGATCTCAAGTTCCGCGACCCCTGCAAGCTCCAGATCGTAGAGCCTTGAAAGGGTGTCCCGTTTCCGGTCGAAAAGGGCATCCAGGAAGGCGAATATAGCAGGTTCATAGGTACGCATGACCACCTCCTGGACATCCTTGGTTGTGATGGAGGAATTGTCTGCGACGTACAGGCTGAGCTTTTGGATTTCACTGTCCAGATACCACATGCTGCTTCCTGCCATCTCGGCGAGCAGAACCGCAGCGTCCTTGTCGATCTTCTTGCCGTGAAGGAGCGCTCTGTCCATGATCCAACTCAAGCGTTCCGATCTGTTCTTTATCGCTTCGAACCTGATGATGCTTGCCTTACCGTCGAACCTCTTGAGGAGTTTGGCGAGGTCCTTATCCGTTTTTTCAGCCTCCATGACCAGGATGAACGTGGTAGTCTCACAAGGATTTTCAAGGTATGCGATCGCCTGGTCCAGCTGTTTGGCAGTGAGTTTGTGCGAGTTCCTCACGACGATGCCCCTTTTCTCGGAGAGGAAAGGCAGGGTATTGCACAATCCCAAAACCTCATCCATGGACAGGCCTTCATCGGCGTTGAACACGGCCAGGTTCATGGAGGCGTTATCGCCGAGCTGCAGTTTCAGATGAGAGAGTTCCTCCTCCATGAGGAATGTCTCCTGGCCGGTGAAGACGGCATTCTGAAATGTCTTTCCGGATTTCAGCGCATTCATAACTGTAATGCTGCCAGGGCACGGGCGATCTGCAGGGAGACCTGCCTGCAGGCCTCATCCAGTGCATCTTCATCCTGTCCACCCTCTGTGAACGTACCGGTATCGGTGAAGGTATACTGCCAGATAACCTTACCCGACGTATTGCTCAGCTTTGCGAGCACATTGATGGTAAGACGGTAACGGTCCTGCGCCTTGAGCGAGGCCGATGTGATCCTGGTGCGGGATGATGCGACCAGGGAGCAGACAAGTCTCTGCTCAGGGTTCTTGGGCGAGAGCATGCCCATGGATGCCAAAGCCTGCTCCAGGTAGGAATCCAGGACGATGCCTGCCTCGCGCAGATGGGTATTGTTCGTGCTCGGGTCCAGAGCGATCCTTTTCCCGCCTTCGGTACCTTCCAGAACGAAGCCGTATCTGCAGGAAACCAGGATGTTAAGCAGCAGCAATAATGTTAATAATTTTATTCGGGACATAGATGACCTTACGGATTGATGCCCTCTCCACGAAGCGCTTAACGTTTATTTCTTCGAGTGCGGCCTTTTGTACGGCGGCCTGTTCGGCATCTTTGGGCATTTCGATGGTGGCCCTTAATTTTCCGTTGACCTGAACAGCGATGGTGACTTCCGAGCTCTGGGCCCGGACAGGGTCGTATTCAGGCCATGGGTGATCGAAGAGCATGCCTTCAAGCCCCATGGTTTCCCACAATTCATCAGCGATATGAGGAACAAACGGTGAGAGCATGATAAGCAGATGTTCTATGGAATGCTTCAGCACCCCGACCTCATTCTTGTCCTTGACCGCTTCTTTGGCCTTGTAGAGTTCATTGACGAGTTCCATCATGGCAGCGATGGCCGTATTGAACCGGAATCTTTTTTCTATGTCTTCGGTGACTTTGCGTACAGTCTGATGCATCTTCCGCAAGACCGGCTCCATTGAGGCGGGGACTTGCTTATCATTATAGGCACCCTTCATATCCTTGATGTCCATGGCAAGACGCCAAAGCCTGGTGAGAAAACGGTAAGTTCCCTCAATGCCCTGGTCGCTCCAGTCCATGTCTTTCTCGGGAGGAGCTGCAAAGAGGGTAAAGAGCCTCGTGGCATCGGCTCCATAGCGGTTGATCATGTCCTCAGGATCAACCACGTTACCTTTTGACTTTGACATCTTGGCGCCATCCTTGATGACCATGCCCTGGGTAAGCAGCTTTTCGAAGGGCTCGTCGAAATTAACATACCCGAGGTCCCTCAAGACCATAGTGTAGAAACGGGAGTACATGAGGTGCAATATGGCATGCTCGATGCCGCCTATGTACTGGTCAACGGGCATCCAGTAGGCGACTTCTTCGGAGTCGAATGCCTTGTCCGGATGGCTGGGGCTGCAGTAGCGTATGAAATACCATGACGACTCCACAAAGGTGTCCATGGTGTCCGTCTCCCGTTTAGCCTTGCCTCCGCAACTGGGGCAGGTGGTGTTAACGAAGGATTCCACCTGGGAGATAGGCGATTCGCCTGTGCCTGTGAGCTTTACGTTTTCAGGCAGTATGACGGGCAGGTCCTCTTTTTTCACAGGGACTGTACCGCATTTCTCGCAGTGGACCACCGGGATCGGGGCGCCCCAGTAGCGCTGCCGGGAGATACCCCAGTCTCGAAGCCGGAAATTGACGGTGGCTTCCCCGCGGTCGATCGACTGGAGGTATTCAGTAATGCCTTTCATTGCATCGGTATTCTTCATGCCGTTGAACTGCTGTGAGTTTACCAGGATGCCTTCGCCCTCGTAGGCAGCGTCCATGGTTTCCGCCCTCAGCTCTTCGCCCTCGGGTTGGATGACCACGATGATGGTAAGTCCGTATTTCTCGGCGAACTCGAAGTCGCGCTGGTCGTGGGAAGGCACTGCCATGACGGCACCGGTGCCGTAGTCGTAGAGCACGAAGTTTGCAACGTAGATAGGCATTCTGAACCCGGTGAGGGGGTTAATGCAGTATTTACCGGTGAACACGCCCTCTTTCTCATAGGAATCGGAAGTGCGGGTTATCTTGTCCTCTTTAAGGGTCTTCTCAATGAATGCCTTCACCGATGGCTCTAGGTCCGTCCCCCTGGGGAGTGTCTTGGCCAGGGGGTGCTCCGGAGCGATGCTCATGAAGGTGGCACCATAGATCGTGTCAGGCCTTGTCGTGAAGACTTCGATGTCATCACTTGTTCCTTCGATGGCGAACTTGAGGAGCGAGCCTGTCGACCTGCCGATCCAGTTTTTTTGCATGATGAGCACGCGTTCGGGCCAGCCCTCTTTGAGCCGCTCGATATTGTCGAGAAGCTCCTGCGCGTACTTG
>DATKLV010000224.1:0-3974 GCA_035542255.1 Desulfomonilia bacterium
ACATCTGGCCGAAGCTCAAGATCGGCGATACCCAGCTCATCACCAAACTCGAGATGTGGGACCAGAACCCGTGGGCTGCCTACCCGGTGAACGGGTTCTCGGACAGCCCCACCGACAGCGGTGCTGCTGCCAGCAAGAAGAACAACATCTCCATTGAGCGCGCATACATCCACCACAACTTCGACCCGGATATCTTCCTGGAAGCCGGCCTCATGGACGGCAACTGGTGGGGCACCTCATTCATGGACACCCAGCTGCCCCGCTACCGTATTAAGTTACAGGACAACAAGACACCGTTCGGAGTTTTGGGCGTCCTGCTGGAAAAAGACACGGAAATGGGCCTGACAACCGACACGAAGGGCCAGACCAGCTTCGATCAGGATGACGGCGATGCCTATGCCATCTACGGCGTCACCAAGGTGGGGGACGTATACATCAGACCCCTCATATTCTGGGTACTCAACAGCGCATTCACTCCTGCACCTGCTGCTACTGCCGCAACACCGGCGGCACTCGTGGCGGCCGGCCTTCCAGCCACGACCGACCAGTTTCTTTCAGGTATCGACCAGGGTCATAAGGGTCTGTATGTCTGGTACTATGCCCTTGCCTTTGACGGCAAACTCGGCCCCCTGAGCTTCGAGGCCGAGGCAGGTTTGAAAGACTATAGATCCAGACTTGCCGCGACATTCTACGCACCTGGCACGTTCAAGCTCGGCGCAACACCGCTCTTTGCAACGAACTACTCGAACACCTGGAACGAATATGGCCTCTACCTGAACCTGTGGAAAGACATGGACTTCGGCAGGGCTGGTGCTATTGCGGCATACGGCAGCTATGACAGCAAGGGGGGCCCCACAAAGGCGGGCTGGGGCAATGATTTCGGCGATGACTTCAAATCGAACCTGATCCTGGGCGATGAAAAGGGTTTCGGCAGCACCGCTGCCCTCGACCTCTACGGCATGACTCTGATCAAGCCCTATTTGAAGTATGTCAAGCTTGCTGACAAGCTCACCTGCAGCGGGTCCATCGCCTACATCAATTCCAACCAGACAGGCAAGAACGAGGTGGGTGCCCACAGCAAGTTCGAAGGTGTCACCGCTTATGAGTTGGACCTTGGGGTTCAGTACAAGCTTTCCAGCAACCTTCTCTACAAGGTCGACGGCGGCTATGCCAGCATCAGTGTCGACAAGAAATACTGGGGTTCAAAGGACCCCGATCCGGTCATGCTGCTCAGGCATGAGATCCTGTTGACCTTCTAAGGTTTTACTTACAGATAATGAGAAAGCCCGTCTCGAAAGAGGCGGGCTTTTTTATTCAGGGGTAATGTTCGATTGGCTCCTCACCCTGCCCCTATCCCAGCAAGGCCTTGCGGGGATAGGATACATAACCATCAGTTGAGCCGATTGAAACCCCATCGACGTCATTCCCGAGGAAGCGGGAATCCAGTCATTTCATTGAGTTCCGGACCCCCTCCTTCGCGGAGTTGACAGTTTCTATTCTATTATTTTTACATTTGGCCCAGGTATGAAGAAGTACCTTGTTATGAAGAGCATGGAATATCTCAATGAAGATCCCCTCGCCCCCTCACAGGGGGAGAGGGCCAGGGTGAGGGGGGAGAAGAGAATTCAACGCAATCCTGCGTTGAGTCTCACTGGTCGATGAAGGACCTGAGCTTCTTGGACCGCACCGGGTGTCTGAGTTTGCGCAGCGCCTTCGCCTCGATCTGGCGGATGCGCTCGCGGGTTACCGTGAAGTCCTTGCCCACTTCCTCCAGCGTGTGGTCGGATTTCTCGCCGATGCCGAAGCGCATGCGCAGCACCTTCTCCTCACGCGGGGTCAAGGTTGCAAGAACCCGCCGGGACTGCTCCGAGAGGTTTTTGGCCAGGATGGCATCCGACGGCGACGGCACCTTCTTATCCTCGATGAAGTCGCCCAGATGGCTGTCTTCCTCCTCGCCGATGGGCGTCTCCAGAGAGATGGGCTCCTTGGCGATCTTGAGGATCTTGCGCACCTTGTGCTCGGGGTAGTCCATCTTCTCGGCGATCTCCTCCGGAGTCGGCTCCCTGCCGAGTTCCTGGACAAGGGCACGGGATGTGCGGATGAGTTTGTTGATGGTCTCGATCATGTGAACCGGGATGCGGATGGTGCGGGCCTGGTCGGCGATGGCCCTGGTGATGGCCTGGCGGATCCACCAGGTGGCATACGTCGAGAACTTGTAGCCCCTACGGTACTCGAACTTCTCCACGGCCTTCATGAGCCCGATGTTGCCTTCCTGGATGAGGTCGAGGAACTGGAGACCCCTGTTCACGTATTTCTTGGCTATGCTCACCACGAGCCGCAAGTTCGCCTGAATGAGCTCGGTCTTGGCCGCATTGGTCTTCTGCTCGGCATCCTCCAGGATGCGGACGGCCTTCTTAAGTCCGTGGGCCGTGAGCCCGCCCTCGATCTCAATCTTCTTGATGTCCTTTAGAATGATGATCATGTCACCGGCGATTGCGGCAAAGTCTTCCTGCTTCAGATCATGCTCTTCAAGGAACTCTTCGATCTCGCTGTCGCAGTCCCCGTCACAGATCATCTGGTGCATGTTCTTGATCTCGTCGATGGATCTTGAGAAACGCTGCTCGCACAGGGCCAGGGTCTCCTCCTTGGCCTCCAGAAGCCTCTTGAGCTCTTTGAGTCTACCCCCGAAGAGATCGATCTGCTCGGGCAGGAAATGTGTGTCGTGGATGAGCCGTACGATCTCGCGGCTGACCTTGGCCATGTTGGTCTTGATCTTTTCCTTCTGCGACGAGCCTTTCGCCTTGAAGAGCGAGTACTTGAGACTCTTGAGCTCTGTCTGCTTGCTCTCGATGGCCCTGATGATCTCCAGGGTTTTATTCCGATAGAGTTCCTCGTCGACGTCTATGATGTCATCGATGTCCACGACGTCCTTCAGACGGATCTCGCCAGCGTCCAAGGCCAGCCCGATCTGGATGACCTCTTTGACCGTGACCGGTGAGTTGATGATGACGTTCAATATCTGGCGCTGCCCGGCCTCGATGCGCTTTGCGATTTCGGTCTCATCCTCCCTGGACAGCAGGGAGACGGAGCCCATCTCATGGAGGTACATCTTCACAGGATCAGGAGATCGCAATGATCCGTCGTCATGGAAATCGAACTCGTCTTCTTCGGGGTTGAATTCCTCTTCGGTGTCTACGAGCTGAATCTCCTTCTCGGTGAAGAGATCCATCACATCGTCGAGATCATCGGGGCTCAAGATTTCGTCAGGAAGTCCGTCGTTCACTTCTTCGTAGGTGAGATAGCCTTTTGACTTTCCCATAGCGATTAACTTTTGAATCTCCTTTGGATACGGTTTCTTTTCACTCATCTCTTCTCAAATACCTCCATCACATGCGAGCGCAGGTTCTTCTTGACCAGCATCATATTCTGCTTTGCCCTCAGCATCTCGTTGCGTTTGATCCTGTCTTGCGTCTTCTCGGCATTATTCAGCTCGCCTTGAATCTTCCTGAGCTCCTCGTCGATCGCTAGACTCTTAAACCGGCACACCGTATCAATCAAGGCTTTTTTCACATCCCCGGGGAATTCCCCCTGGGACCTCAGCTGGGCGGCGGTCATCCTTACCTCATCGGGGCAGTCAGGGTCATCGAGTACGCTGCTGCCATGCTCCAGAATATACTCAAAAAGCCTTGCCAAAGCCTTGTTCTGAAATTCAAAGATCATATTACTGGCCTTAATGCTGGCCACAGCCCGGTTGTCGGACAGCATGAGCCTCATTAAGGTCGCTTCGAAGTTATCGCGCTCGCCGCCTGAGGTCGAAGAGCTCTGCTGCTCCGCACGGCCTGCTCCGGGAGCTATCCTTTTCAGCACGGCATCAGGAGAAATTCCGAGTTTAATAGCAAGCCTCTGGGCCAGAAGATCGCGCAGAACATTATCGTGCAGGCGTGCAAACATGGGTATAAGTTCCTTTAGAATCG
>DATKLV010000225.1:0-4131 GCA_035542255.1 Desulfomonilia bacterium
GTTCAGAAACGAGATTACCTTGGCAACCTCAACGCTTCCCTCGGCCCATTCGATGCCTGCATAGACATCCTCCGTATTCTCCCGGAAGACAGTGATGTCCACGAGATCGGGCCTCTTAACCGGGGCGGGCGTGCCCTCGTAGTACTTTACAGGTCTGATACACGCGAACAGGTCCAGTATCTGGCGGAGCGCCACGTTCAGGCTTCTTATACCGCCGCCCACAGGCGTGGTGAGCGGGCCCTTGATGCCCACGAGGTATTTCTTGAAGGCCTTTATGGTTTCATCAGGAAGGTAGGTGCCGAATTTAGCATAGGCCTTCTCACCGGCAAAGATCTCCTTCCACACCACATGCCTTCTGCAGGCGTAGGCCTTTTCCACAGCGGCATCGAAGACCCTTTTTGAGGTCGCCCAGATATCGGGCCCCACACCATCCCCTTCTATAAAGGGTATGACGGGGTCATTAGGGACATGGAGCCTGCCGTTCTCAAAGGTTATCCTGGTTCCTTCCATTTCCGTCCTTTCCATATAGCGCGTCATAACTTTGCATACCGGCGTCGCTCTTCATCGAAGTCGCTGCGGCGTATTATTTATACGCCTCACTCCTCGATCTCATCGCTCCTTGGTCTGCTTTGTTCTGACGCGCTATATACGCAAAGTATTATTTAGTTGTGTTTTTCTACAGTGAATCCCTGTGGAGTTCATCATAGAGAAGCCTCTGGTAGTGCTGGAGATCCTTGGGGCTCATGCTTGTACCCCGGGCCTCGTACATGCTCTGGATAGCCTTGACCACGTCCTCGAACCTGATGTCCAGCCCCAACACACCGGCCATGTCATCCTTGTCGTTGAGCACAGGGGCCGAAACCGTGATGATCAGGGCGCCGGTGATGCGTGAGGTGGTAACCCCGCTCACGTGGTGCCTGCCGTGCTCCGCTGCCTTGATGAACCACTCCCGGTCGGAGCAGTCTTCATCTTCCTTCATCTTGTTCATGAACTGGCCGCGGTATTCGGGCTGGGTGATGTTCTTGGTGATCTTGATCCCGTTCATGTCCGTGACATAGGCGAACTGGACGAATGGATACTCCTTGATGAACTCGGTGATGACCGGCTCCTGCTTCTTCGGCTTCATGCTCTTCATGTCAGCGTTTTCAAGGAGCTTCTCGATGAGCTGGCTGGCATATTCCTGGGCCTCGTACTTGATGAGGTCGAAGCCGGACAGGAAGAGATGGGGAACGAAGCGCATGGTGAGTTTCTCCAGCTCTTCATCCGTCATGGATGTGTTGCGGCCTTCCTCGAATTCCTTGACGATCTGCTGGTACATCCGGGTAATGCCGGGATGGCGTTTATCGATCTGATTCGTGTCTTCAAGCTTAAAGTAGGTGTTGACCCAGTGGGCGATGCCCGCCTTGCCCGACTTGTCCGTTATGGCGATCTCGATGGGCCGGCTCAAAAACTTATCCGTGTTGAAGATGTTGTAGATCTCTTCGTTCTTCACCAGGCCGTCCGCATGGATGCCCGCCCTGGTCACATTGAAGTTCCTGCCCACGAAGGGGTAGTTGCCGGGTATATGGTAGTTGATCTCGGAGTTCACATATTCCGCCATCTCGGTGATGGCCTTCGTGTCTATACACTCGTCGTGGCCCCTCAGGGACAGGTATTCAAAGACCATGGCCTCGATGGGCGTGTTGCCGGTGCGCTCGCCGAACCCGAAGATGGCACAGTTCACAGAGCTGCAGCCATAGAGCCAGGCCGTTGTAGCATTCACCACCACCTTGTGGAAGTCGTTGTGCCCGTGCCATTCCAAAAGATGGCCGGGAACGCCCGCGTCGTCGATGAAGGCACGAACGAGCTTGTCAACGGCCCTGGGCAGAGCGGCACCGGGGAAGGTTACACCGTAGCCCATGGTGTCGCAGAGTCTGATCTTCACGTCGATCCCGGTCTCTTCTCTCAGCCTCATGAGCTCCCGTGCGAATGGTATGCAGAACCCGTAGATGTCCGCCCTGGTGACATCCTCGAAATGGCACCGGGGGACGATGCCCTGAGCAATGGCGTCCCTGACTATCCCCAGGTAATCGTCCAGAGCCTTGCGGCGGGACAACCCGAGCTTGAGATAGATGTGGTAGTCGGATACCGAGGTCAGGATGCCGGTCTCCTCGATGCCGAATTCCCTGACGAGCTTCAGGTCGTCCTTGTGGGCGCGGATCCAGGAGGTGACCCTGGGGAAGTTGTATCCCCTTGCAAGGCATGCCTCCACCGCAGCCTTGTCCTTCTTCGAATAGAGGAAGAACTCGCTCATCCTTATGAGCCCGCGCTCCCCGCTTATGCGGTGGAGAAAATCAAAGATGCGCTCGATCTGCTCCACCGAGAAGGGAACCATTGACTGCTGCCCGTCCCGGAAGGTCGTGTCCGTGATAAAGATGTCTTCCGCAGGCTGGATGGGCACCAGCCTCATGTCGAAGTCCACCTTGGGCACCTCGTTGTAATTGAAGATGGAGCGGTAATAATTCCCCTTCTCTATCTCCTGGATGCCGGACTCAAAATTCTTTCCCGGGGTATAGTAGAAAACCTTCTTTTCAGGATCCCATCTGGCCATGTTATTTCTTCTTCCCCTTCGGCAGGTACGCATCCTTCGGGATCTTTTCAGGTTCGGGGGCGCCCGCCTCCCTGCGGGCCTCGACGATCTCTTCCATGGTCATTTCCCGAGGGATCTTGAGGTCCTGGCCTGCATAGAGCACCTTGGGATCTTTGATTTGGTCACGGTTTGCCTTGTAAATGAGCGGCCACATGAAGGAGTCGTTGTATATCTCGTGCCTGGCTGCAATGCTCGGCATGGTATCGCCCTTCTTCACCATATAGATGGTGGTGTAGGTCTCGAGGAGCGCCGATTCGGTGCTCTTCTGTATCTCTTCACGCTTCTGGGTGATCTCGGTCCCGAGCTCTTCAATGTGCTTCTGCTTCTCCTCGGCTGTCTTCTGCTGGACATCCAGGTATGCGGTGTTGAATATGGCTGCCAGCGACTGCAGGGTGGCAGCATCAGAATCCATGTAGGCATTGATCATCTGCAAGTAGACCAGAAGCAGGGAGAATGACTCCTTCTTCGCATACTCGAATCCCGAGATATCCACCACCTTCTTGAGATCCTCCGATGCCGTGTTGATGGCGGCCCTTCCCTCGTCATCCAAGGCCCTGGCCTGTCTGAATGCCTTGATGAAGGCCTCTGAGGCCTTCACATCATCTTTTTTATCAAGAGCCTCAAAGCCGGCCCTGAGGTTCTGCGCCAGCGCCGAGAGCGCCTCTTTCCTGGGGTCTGCCAGTGCCTTTACAGTGGATGTCTTGCCTGCGGCGCACCCCAGGAGGAAAAGCCCCATGAAAAGGTAGCTGAGAAATCGTTTCATTCCTTTACCTCGATTATCTTCAGTCCGAGCTCGGCAAGCTGCTTCACGTCGACATCGGAAGGGGCTTCCGTCATGGTGCAGAACGCCTTCTGGGTCTTGGGGAAGGCAATGACATCGCGTATGCTGGCGGTGCCGGCCAACAGCATGATAAGCCTGTCGAGCCCGAAGGCTATGCCGCCGTGCGGAGGTGCTCCGTACTGGAGCGCCTCCAGGAGGAACCCGAACTTCGACTTTGCCTGTTCCTCGGTTAGGCCCAGAACCTTGAAGACCTTCTGCTGGATATCCTTGTCGTGTATCCTGATGCTTCCTCCGCCCACTTCATAGCCGTTGATGACCATGTCGTAGGCCAATGCCTTGACCTTGGCCGGCTCCGTATCCAAGAGATCGATATCTTCCAGGGCCGGCGAGGTGAAGGGGTGATGGACCGATACCAGCCTGCCCTCCTCCTCGCTCCATTCCATCAAGGGGAAATCAGTGATCCACAGAGCGCCATAGGCGCCTGAAGGGATGCACTTCAACCGCTCGGCCAGATACAGCCTTAAGGCAGAGAGGCTGGCGTTCACCACATCCTTCTTGTCCGCAATGAACAGGGCCACATCGCCCGGCACCATGCCGAGCCGGTGTGCAATACCCGCCAGCTGGCCTTCCTTGAAGAATTTCGTCAGGGTCGACTTCCACCCGTCTTCGTCGAGCCGGGCCCAGAGCACCCCTTTTGCTCCGTAGTCTGCGACGGCGGTCT
>DATKLV010000226.1:0-2886 GCA_035542255.1 Desulfomonilia bacterium
CGTACACCCTCGCCTCTACCATGACGGACTCGACAGGTTTGGCTGTGATTTTGATGAGGTTGCCCTTGATCACCAGCACGTTGCCTTCCTGCTCATGGGAGAGCATCTCGTATGTCAGGGTATTTTCATCTATACTGAAAAACGGTCCTTTCAGAGGTATGGATTGGGCAGTTTCATCCTTGGTCGTCTTAAAGTAAGGAATTCTGCTCTTAACTAGCCAGAAGGAAGCGAGGACAACAGCTATCAAGCACATGATGAGGGCGGCGACTTTTAACCGGCTTTTCTTTTCAAAACCCTCATGTTCAATATCCTCCGATAAGGCTGTTTCGTCGGGCCCTGTCCCGAGGATGGAGTCTATTTCCCGTATGACTGATTCTGTGGCGGGACGTGACTCTTCCTGTTTCGGCTCCCGGGATTCTTCTTCCGGTGGGGTCTCGGTGATCTCCATGGAGGTTTCTTCAAAAGTCTGTTCTTGTTCTTGCAGGGGGGGTATTTCTTCGACCTGAGAAGTTTCATCCAAAGGCTTTGAGCTCAGGAGCATGTCGAATTCCTTCTCAAGGGAGACCTCGGGTTCTAGGGTGTGAACGAAGACATGCTGGCAGACGCTGCAACGCATCTTGATAGTATTTTGTGTTAGTCCCTCCTGGGATAATCTGAACTTGCTGTGGCAGCTTGGACAATTTATTATGGTCACGAAATGTCCCTCCTGTCTTCGGGGTCGAGCAGGTACAGCTGAGGCAACGAACGGTAGTTTTCCGCATAGTCCAAGCCGTAGCCTACAACAAACCCGTCAGTTATATGGAAACCATAGTAGTCGGGCGAGATTGAGGCTTCCCTCCGTTCGGATTTATCAATCATGGTGCAGATCTTGACGGAAACCGGTCCTTTTTCCATGAGGTGATTCTTGAATGCCAGCAGACTATGTCCGGTATCCATGATGTCGTCAACGATGAGTACATGTTTACCTGCCACTGCTTCGTGGATGTCGTCGACGATAGTGACTTCACCCAGGGGGCGGTCGGCATTTCCATAACTGGAAAGCCTGGCGAAGTCTATTCTCATGGGCAGGTTGATTCTACGGACCAGGTCCGACATGAACATGAATCCGCCCTTTAAGATGCCCACAATGAACAACTCATGGCCCTGATATTCTGATGATATTTTATCTGCGAGCTCATTTACCTTCTCAGCTATTTCAAGGGCGGTATAGAGCACTTTCATGGTTGGATCTATAACGTATCGTGGCAGGGGTGTCAATGTGGTGTTGACTTGCTTTATACCGATGAAAGGCATGGACATTTTTCAGCAATTCTGATAAGATTAAAAGATAACATCGTATTAAGGATGTATTATTTCATCTGTGGAGGGCAACATGAGCATGTCGGAAAAGAGAACACATAAACGGGTAAGGGTGACCATGAAGGTAGCGTATCGTGATAATGACCATACCTACAAGATGGGCCGCGTCTGTGACATCAGCAAGGGCGGTATGTATGTGCAGACCGGGGATGTCCCTGAAGTCGACGGATACCTGATTGCCAGTCTTGATGCCGAGGATTTCGGCAAGATCATCTGGGTGCAGGGCCAGGTAGCCTGGAAGACTCGATCGGGTGTTGGGATCAAATTCACGAACACTGATGAGAAAGGGTTGAACAATCTTCTTTCCTACCGCAGCGTGCCGTTCTGATAGCCTTGCTGGGCAGCATTTTCCCCAGTGATTAAAGAGGGCTTATTCCGGAACTACTTCCTGCCGGTTACCTTGTCACCCTTTTCTATCTGTGCCTTGGATTCTACCAGAAGACCCATTGAGTAATTATCAAGGACCTGCAGCACCAGTACCAAACCCTCATATTCGTGGAATAGTGTCACCTGCTCTTTGTTATCTGCCCCGCTGAACTTGGTAGGTTTGGACAGGTTTAAGATCGCTCCCTTTTCCAAACCCTGATTCATTCCGGCATCTATGAAGAGCAGGTCATTGGCGCTGCTTCCTGCTATACCCCCATAGAAGTCCATGACCTTTACCGATGCGTTTAAAGAGGGTTCGGAAATGGTCAGAGTCATGGGCTTGACAGGGGCGAGGTCGTTGAAAACTATGGTGCCTACCTTTGCCTCCTGGAGGGAATAGGTAACATGGGCTTTTACTATATCCGACTGTACCTCCTGCACAACAGCAGTGGCAACCGCTTTATAGAGATATCCCGCGGGTTTATTCACATTAGTGATATCGTCTATCTTTGAGACGAGGGTGATCGCCTGATCCGGTTTCATCTCAGAGGTCACTTTAAGGACTATATGATCGTCCTGAGAGATAAGATCGCCGCCTTCGAGCTTTTTGATGATCGTTCCCGATCCGGTAAGGATATTGGGGCTATAGATGTAGGTGGAATATTGTGGAGATATAAGGATGGTCTTTTCTTTCACCGCAGCTGCTTCCTGCGGGGTATATATCGTCATTTTGCTTTCCGTGCCTCCCCGTTCGGGAGAGGGGATGATCTTGATTATGGTCTTATCTCCGTCTTTGGTGATGACCACTATATCGCCAGGGTAGATAAGATGGGGATTAGTAATGTCCTGGTTATTCGCCCAGACAAGCGGCCACTTCCATGGTGTCTTCAAGTACTTCATGGAGATGTCCCAAAGGGTGTCCCCCTTGACGACAGTATGTTTTATCTCCTCTGCCGAGCATGGATTGATCAAGGAAAGAAACAAAAAAAGGCCCATCACAATCAGCGCATGTCTCTTCAAAGCGGGTCCTCCTTCGATTTCTTCAATCAGGCACATATCTTTGTTTCCTCGTATCGGAGAAGTCAAGGATATTCTTGAATCTTGGTTGCATTGCACGAGCCTTTGGACTACAGTAACCATTATGTTACCGGGTGATATCTA
>DATKLV010000227.1:0-10635 GCA_035542255.1 Desulfomonilia bacterium
TGCCGGGTAAGGCATCCTCTCCTTGATTGCCGGATGGGTAGGCATCAATAATCCGGCATTCATCGGGAGAAAGTATCCCATCAAGCGGCACCCTGTTAGAGGACATATACCCTCCTTAAACGTTATCTTATCATAGGGATCGATTTTCTAATACAGTTGATCTCTTCAATAACTTGTCAGTCTACCTTGCCAATATTCACCCTGAGATCTCAAGCCAGAACCTGTGGTCTCAGTTAAACTTCAATTCTTTTATCTATGTAATAGCGCTGAAGGGTTCCCATTTGACTGTCAAGAAAAACATGATAGGACAAAATGCTTCACCTTTCTCGACAATGAACAATAAAAGGCTTACTATTCATAATGACCACTTCAGCAGGTACCGGCAGGAAAACGGAGATAAGTTATGAGACTTTATTTCGACAAGGATAACGGCTCCATCGACGAGATTATCAAGCAATTGATGGAGAAAGCCGAGGGAATCCAGAGGCCCAAATACGTCCGCGAATTGATTATCGCTTCGCTTAAAGCCGGGCAGGAGGATGACAAGAGTGCGGACCTCAAGCTCATGAACACAACGCTCAAGGAGATGCGATTTACTTCCAAGGTCTTCGGCCCCTACCAGAATGTTCGCAAGGTCACGGTCTTCGGCTCAGCTCGTACACAGCCGGGCGATCCGTTATATGAGATGGCAAATCTCTTCGGGAAAAAACTCGCCGAGAAAGGGTACATGGTCATCACCGGCGGGGGAGAAGGCATCATGCAGGCCGCCAATGAGGGAGCCGGTTCCGAACATTCCTTTGGCGTGAACATCCGCTTGCCGTTCGAGGAGAAGCCGAACTCTGTCATCGAGGGCAATCCGCGGTCCATCACATACAAGTATTTTTTCAACCGCAAGGTTGCCTTCCTTAAAGAAGCTGACGCCGTGGCGCTCTTCCCGGGCGGTTTCGGCACGCTCGATGAGGCTATGGAGACGCTCACCCTGCTGCAAACCGGAAAACGCAATCCCATGCCGCTGGTGCTTGTGGATAATCTCGAATGTTCATATTGGTCACACATGGTCAAGTTCTTCGAGGAAGAGCTACTGGCTCGCAACTATATCAACATAACGGACTTTGCGCTCTTTGAAAGGGTATGTTCCGTGGATGATGCGGTCGAGAAGATTCACCATTTTTATTCCCGCTATCACAGCATCCGGTATGTACAGGGCCGACTTGTAATCCGGCTCACTTCTCAGCTCAACTCCGATGACATCGGGAAGCTGACAGATCAGTTTCATGACATCCTTTTGCCCGGGGGAAGTATCGTGGCGTCCGGGGCTTTGGAAGATGAACTGGATGATGTGGATCTTATTCATCTGCCGCGGCTTGTGATAGACTTCAACCGCAGGTATTTCGGCAGGCTCAGGAATCTTATTGATTCGATCAATGATTTTTAACCTTGCTTCATTCCGAAAAGAACGGATGTTGTTCGCGACAAATCATGTTGGACCTTATTCAAGCATTCAATGTATGTTGTATGAAGATCTCTTGATTGTCCCTTGTAAATGGTAAATATAAACCCTTGACCTCTCGGCCTGTACCGAATATTGAAAGGTAGATTTTTCTTGAGGAG
This sequence comes from Desulfomonilia bacterium, assembly GCA_035542255.1. Classification (GTDB taxonomy): domain Bacteria; phylum Desulfobacterota; class Desulfomonilia; order UBA1062; family UBA1062; genus MWEI01. The sequence continues at coordinate 1,612 of DATKLV010000227.1, forward strand.
GGTCATATATGAGGAAGCCGGCATTCATACTCACGGCATTTATAATTCTCTTGTTCTCATTTCAGACTTCCGGGTTCTGCACAAACTGGTATGCAGGTGCACAGGCAGGACCTGAGTTTCTGACATCCGGTGATGATTATGATCTTGATACCGCCATCGCCTTCGGCATATACGGCGGATACAAGTTCGACAAGCTGGTGAGCCTTGAGGCGAATCTCATCACAGCGACCCATGACGGCAAGGGAGATTCCGAGCTCAATGTCACATCCCTTCTTCTAGGTCCCCGATTGACCGGCCGTGTTACCAAGGACATGGACATCTATGCCGATGCCGGCTTCGGGGTCTATATCCTCGACCTGGACTTGGGGCCCTACGACCGTTCCGACACCAAGGCCGGTCTTTACCTCGGGGCTGGTATCGAATTCCCCCTGAAGCGGGGGATAAAGCTCGGGATGGATTTTAAATATCATGCCATCTTTGACAATCACCCTGTGGACAGCGATACCGTAACACTGCTGATGCGGTTGGGATTTGATTTGTAGAGACCTTTGAACAACCCTCAGACCGATTTGCGATGCTCGCAATGACCGATTAGTAAGTTATGCATAGGTCTCTTGTAGTGATAAATTCCTTGTAGAGTCAGTTCAACAAATTCTCTTTGCATGCAGCAGGGGTAACTATTCCCCAACCCCTCTTCTGCTAGTCGCGATCATAACGAACGGGAAGTGGCTCTTGATGACATCATGGTTTCCCGTTTCCTCACACCAGGCAAAGGCATCTTCGATGCTGACCTGTCTGGTATAGGTGCCGCCGAACCAGGACTCCACGCCGGGCAGATTGTGGAAACCGGCGTCCAGCCCGCCTTCATAAATAATGAAATAGTCACCAAGGTCGTTTGCATAGAGTGTCTCACTGTTGTTCCGAAGGCTTCCGTTATGATCAGAACTGCTCCACTCTCCGAGCCTTGTCGACTTGTCAATGCTGAGTTCCTTTTCTACAAGCCTCTGCTCAGCCTTCTCGTAAAGGATGTCTTTCAGTAATAACGGCACCTGCACCCCCTATATGATCTCTTCCAAAGGCATGACAAATGCCTTTACCCCTGCTCTCAAGAAAAAAGGTTCATGACCTTTCCCTTCTCAGTCCGGACCCCAGCTTCTGTTTCCAGTCATCGAAAAGGTCGTATGCTGCGGGCACCACCGCGAGTGTCAGGAACAGAGATGTCAGGAGCCCGCCTATTACGATGATGCCCATGGGCGATCTGATATCGGACCCTTCGCCAAGGCCAAGGGCCACTGGCATCATGCCGAAGACCATGGCAAAAGTGGTCATAAGGATCGGCCTCAGCCTGGTCGGCCCGGCCTGGAGTAGGGCTTCACGCCTGGACATCCCCCTTTCGCGCAACGTGTTCGTGTAATCCACCAGGAGAATCGAGTTTTTCTTGACTATCCCCATGAGGAGGATCAGCCCGATGAAGCTGACTATGCTTAAGGTCTTACCTGTTATCAGCAGTGCGCCGAAAGCGCCGATCAGCGACAGCGGCATGGCCAGCAGGACCGTGACAGGGTGCATGAAGCTCTCGAACTGCGCGGCCAAAACCATGTAGGCCATAACAATACCCAGCATGAGGGCGAACATCAGGTTAATGAACGATTCTCCCATGGTCTCGGCCTGGCCGACATACGCAGTATTATAACCCGGCGGGAGTATTGATGCCGAGATGGTATTCAGGTTGTCCATGGCCTCTGCCAGCGGCTTTTAACTTTTTCACACCCAGTAGACCTTGGCACCCTTGGCGGTCATCTCATCATAGAGCTTCTTAGCCTCAGGTCTTTCGTAGATTTTGTCAGGATCGCTCAGGGTCAGGTGGTGGTCACATGCCTCATTGGGGCAACCGGCCCTTACCCACTTGAATACCCTGGCCGCCCTGAATACGGAAGGCCGTATGTCTGACCAAAAGATATCGCTTTGACACTTCTCACACTTGAAGTAATACACAACATCTTTCTTTCCGCTCGGATCTTCCTGATTATCCATGCAGGTCTCCTCTCACCAACTCCGTTGCCAAAGAATTATACCAGGGGATGAATATAAACCCTATAGGAAAACATACGCCTGCTATGCAACACGGCAAGTCCCGCCCAGTCAAGCTCACTGGCCACCTCCCTCCCGCAGTAGACACATGAAAGCGACTGATCTTGATTCATCCCGCAGGAGATGGAGATACCCACATCGAGCAAAGGGCTCTCCAATGCTGCGGCACGTGGGACTTCTTTCCATGCCGGCACCTCGTTGTCCCTCAATACAAGATCATTTATCCTGAGACGGTTAAATGCCCTGCCGTCAACCTCATTGAGCATGATGAGCCGGGATTTTCCAGGGAGATCTCCTGCGTCCACGCTGATGATCAGCCCATCAGGAACTGTCTGATACCTTATCCTGCATGTGCCGATCTTTTTCCCGCAAATCATTGAGCTGTGAACGGCAAACAATGAGAACATTTTATCCCGCAACATGAGCAGGCGCTGCTGGAGAGATGGTCTTTTCAGGTATTCGGAAACGATAAATTCCATAAAAAAGCCAAACCAGGCAGGGGCCTTTCTGTTTGAAATGCGCCAGACAATGAACCTGTCCATGGAGAATTCCTTTATGATGGATGTCTCACCCATGGTACTCATGGCTGCCAGACTGGGGAAACAGGTCTTAATCCCTGTTTTCAATACCGGCAGGCCGAACCCGGCCGACTCGCCTGAACACAGTCTCCCCTTGTAACGGAAGAAGAGGCCTTTGGCCATAGTCCTTGTTTTACCCGAGCCCACCGAAGGATCGTGGACAAAGCATAGATCTTCCGAAATATTCAGGCTAACTCGTCCCTGCATGGAGGCACCGTGTGCATGTCCCTGAGTTTGAGTTTGCGAGCAAACTGTTCATAAGTCTCTTCAATGCGTCTTTTCAGATAACCTTCATCAAATTCCGACCGGTATATCAGCCGGTTCTCATTCTCATAGTTCCAATCTGCATCTGCCTTGATGCCGTAGACCTTTTTGTACAGCCTTGTTCCCGGCAGCGGGAACGGGATGGTGAAAGATATCTCGTTCAGGGGAAGCTTCAAAGACCAGGCAAAGGTCGATTCAATGCTTTTACTGGTCTCACCGGGATATCCGACAATGAAGAATCCGGATGTCTCGATGCCGCAACGGGAAAAGAGATTGATCATTTTTTCTGCTGCCGCGGTCGTGGTATGTTTGTTCATCAATTTCAACACCTCATCACTGCCTGATTCAAGTCCGAAAAAGACCTTTGAACAACCTGCTTGCTTCATGAGCTTCACATCATCCTGTGCTATGGGGTCGGTTCGCGACAGGCAGGACCACATCATCCGGAGGTTTTCGCGTATCAGTCTCCTGCAGAATGCCCTCACGTGATCGAGGTCGAGCGTAAAGCAGTCATCGGCTATCCAGAGCCCTTCATACCCCAGCGATCTTATATCTTTAACTTCATCCACAATGCTATCGATATTCCTTCGGCGGTAGTTATTTCCGAAAATGGGTTTTGCACAGAAATCGCAGTCATGAGGGCATCCATAGGTGGTCATGATGCTTGCCTGGGTGAAACACCCCCGCTCTTTCCAGAAAAGCTGATAACTCTTGTGATCATAATCCTGCCTATAAGGGACAGGCAGTCTGTCCAGATCGTACTGATCGGTTGCCTGTGCAGGGGTTTGAATGACATCACCGGTTAGGGGGCTGCGGGCATATATCCCAGGATAGCGGGCATGGTGCTGAAGCACTCCTGAAAGTATTTTTAAGCTGAGATAGTCTCTGCAGAATCGTGGAAATGAAAAAACCGATTCTCCCCTGAAAATGACATCAAAGGAACGTGTAAACTGCTCCGGCCGTAAGGTGGGCATGGGACCTCCGCAGACCAGAAGGGAATCAGGGTGGAGTTTTCTTAACTTGCTTGCGAGGTCCAGGGCGCCTGCGACCATGGTGAGCATGGCATAGATGCCGATTATACTGGGACGGGTTCTCTCCAGCTCATTCAATGCATCTTCATGGCTGCGGAAGGTAAGGTCCAAAACCGAGGTTTCCATTCCCTCATGCCTGAGAATTGCACTCAACTGCGCTATCCCCAATGGGTGGAAGAGCATGGCATTTCGAGCATGACTGTAGGTGTATGGATAAATAAGTGCGATTTCCGACATAAGCCTCATCCTTCAAATAAGCCGATACAGTCAAAGGTTATAATAATGCCTTTGAAGAGGGCCGCAACTACCCTCTGCCGTGAAATTGCGGATTTCTTCATATTCCCTTTGACGAAAGTTATACATTGTTTTATTTATACTAAATCAGTTCAATTAGTATAAGGTAATGGGATGCTATGAAGTCTTGCAATGCAGAGATAAAAGAAAGGATCATTCAGACTACCCGTGATTTCTTGAAAAGACACGGCCTGAAGGGATGGAATATGGACATCCTCGCCCACGAGACTGGTCTTGCCAAGAATACCCTCTACAAGATCATCGGTTCGAAAGAACAGCTCTTGGAACAGGTCATCATCTCAAAGATGAGTCAGGACCTCCGACATATAGAAAAGATCATTGAGGAAGAGGAAGACTACTTGACGGCAGTAAACCGGATGATCGAAAAATTCGTGGATCTCACAAAAAATAATAATATCAGTTCCAAAATCTATTTTGAATATCCTTCAATGGAAAACAAGATCAAGTCATCCCGCAAAGAGATTATTGCCAGCATCTGCCAGTTCATCAAGAACGGCATGGAAATGAGCCTGGTAAGGGATGATCTGACTCCGGAATTCATCTTTGATCTCATAGAAGGCACTGCCATGCACTATTTCCGCACGGGACTTACCGGGACCGAGTTCGAAAAGGCTTTCCAGTGTGCCATGGATTGCCTGGTGAATGGATTGAAAAAAAGAGAGCAGTAATGTTGCCGACAAGTGTCCTCCTGTATGGAGATTAAGTATGCCTGGGTATGAAAATTGATTTTAAAGGGGAGGTTATGGCCAGTTCTGGGAAGATAATTAAACGTATCGCTGCAGCAATTGTCCTGGTTCTCCTTGTCGGTGCTCTGAGTTTTTATATCCTCTTCAAAGATAAAAGTTCCCTTCCCCAGGGCATTATCGCGGGTAATGGGAGACTCGAGGCCACCGAAGTCGATATTGCAACCAAATTGTCCGGTCGTCTCACCGAGGTCCTCGTGAAAGAAGGCGATTTCGTGGACAAGGATCAGGTCGTAGCCAGAATGGATGTCACGACACTTAAGGCTCAGCTCAAACAGGCCATGGCTGAGGTCATGCGTATCAAACAAGCACGCCAGACAGCCCTTTCCAGGGTAGAGGGTATCCGCCTGAAATGTGATCTGGCCGTAAAAGAGCTGCAGCGCTCGAAAAACCTCTTTGCACAGGGCATAGTTACCCAGCAGCAGTACGATCGTGACCAGACTACCAAACAGGCACTCGATGCCGAGTGTGCTGCTGCACAATCAGCCGTATCTGAGACAGATGCAGCCATTAATGCAGCAATTGCCCAGACAGAAAGGCTCAATGCTGACATCAATGACTGCATGCTCAAGAGTCCTATCAAGGGACCGGTCCTGACGCGCCTCGCAGAACCCGGAGAGGTCCTGCCAAATGGGGGAAAGGTCTTGACCATCGTCGACCCCACCGACATCTACATGAATGTGTACCTTTCCGAGAGGGTGGCCGGTGAGATTCCCATGGGTGCCGAATCAAAGGTGCTTCTCGATGCCATTCCCGATAAGCCGTTCCCCGCAAAGGTGGCCTATGTCTCGGAAAAGGCCCAGTTCACCCCCAAGGAGGTCGAGGCGACCGAGGAACGCCAAAAGCTTGTATTCCGCGTAACAGTCAGCTTCCAGGAATATGAAGATCCCCGATTGAAACCCGGTATGCCCGGTATTGCGTACATCCGTTTGAACCCGTCTGCGAAATGGCCCGACATCATCAAGTGAATGCCTGTATGAACGGACATGACATTATCGCACAGGTCAAGGGATTAAATCATCGCTATGGAAAGAAACTCGCCCTCGATTCCATCGATCTTCAAATCCCTGCAAGGTGCGAGGTCGGGTTCATCGGTCCCGACGGTGTCGGTAAATCCACCCTGCTGGGCCTCATTGCCGGCCAGAAAAAGATCCAGACCGGGAATGCCCATGTCCTCGAAGGCAGCATGCGTTCACACACGCACCGTCTGAACGTATGCTCAAAGATCGCCTATATCCCCCAGGGGCTGGGCCAGAATCTCTATGCAACTCTATCTGTCCATGAAAATATTGATTTCTTTGGACGTCTCTTCGGATTTTCCCGTATAGAACGACAGGAGCGCATCGATCGGCTCCTGAAAGCCACCAACCTCGCACCTTTCAGAGACCGGCCTGCAGGCCAGCTGTCGGGCGGCATGAAACAGAAGCTGGGCCTGTGCTGCGCGCTTATCCACGACCCGGAGGTGCTCATCATGGATGAGCCGACCACCGGTGTCGACCCCCTGTCCAGGCGCCAGTTCTGGGAGCTCATCAAGGATATGGGCACTCATCACAAAGGGATGAGCATCCTCATCGCCACAGCTTATATGGAAGAGGCCGAGCACCTCGACTGGCTGGTCATGATGGAGGGCGGCCGGATCCTCGCTGCAGGCACACCTGCTGAATTGAAGGCAAAAACGGGAAAGACGACCATCGAGGATGCATACATAGCCCTGCTGCCGGAAGAGATGCGTTACGGCCACAGGGCCTTTACGACTCCGCCCAGACATGAGTGGGGAGACGGTTCGGCCATCGAGGCCCATAATCTTACCAAGTGCTTCGGTGATTTTACGGCTGTTGACGATGTCTCTTTCACGATCCCAAAGGGTGAGATCTTCGGTTTCGTCGGCTCCAACGGCTGCGGCAAGACCACGACCATGAAGATGATGACAGGCCTACTGCATCCCACGCACGGAGATGCCTATCTCTTCGGGAGCTCTGTGGAAACCGGGAGCATTGAGCTCAAGAAACGCATCGGCTACATGTCACAGAGTTTCTCCCTGTACGGAGAACTTACGGTGAGACAGAACCTGGAGATGCACGCCCACCTCTTTGACCTTCCTTCCGGTGGTATCCCCGCACGGGTAAGGGAGATGGCCGATACCTTCGGACTTGTTGATGTCATGGACGATCAGACGGAGCGTCTGCCTCTGGGCATCCGCCAGCGCCTTTCCCTCGCCGTGGCGGCCATCCACGATCCCGAGATACTGATCCTGGACGAACCTACCTCCGGTGTCGATCCCGTTGCAAGGGACCACTTCTGGGAGCTTCTTATCAAGCTCTCCCGTGAACGGGGAGTCACTATATTCGTTACCACTCACTACATGAACGAGGCCTACCGCTGCGACCGGGTGGCCCTCATGAGCATGGGCCGCGTGCTTGCCTGCGAATCGCCTGAAAAACTGATCTCCATGCGGAATTGCAAGACCCTTGAAGAGGCCTTTATCGCCTATATGAAGGAGGATATTGCCAAGAGCAGCGCAGCAAAAGAACTCGATGATGAAAGACAGAGTATTCCTTTCATGCTTGTGCCGGAAAGTGTCTTCAAGCATAACCGTTTCTTCGATGTTCACCGGTTGGCTGCACTTGCCCGGAGGGAGTCCATAGAACTATTCCGGGATCCGGTCAGGCTCATTACCTCTTTCATCGTCTCGCCCTTTCTGCTCATTGTCTTTGGATTCGGCATCTCGACCGATATCGAGAAGATCAATTTCAGCATACTGGATTATGACCAGAAATTATGGAGCCGTGACTATCTAGAATATTTTTCCGGATCCCGTTACTTTAATGAAATACCGCCCATACACGTACCATCGGAAATCGAAAAGGGTTTCAAGGAAGGTGATTTCAAGCTGGTCATAGAGATCCCTCCGGGTTTTGAAAAAGACATCAAGAGGGGCCGTAGTCCTTCTGTAGGCATCTGGATAGACGGTACCATGCCTTTCAGGGCCGAGACGACAAAAAACTACGTAGATGCCGTGCACTTGTCATATCTTAACGATCTTGCCGATCTGTCTTCTGCTCCTGTAGGGCATACATCGGCCCGTGTCCAGCCCCGCTACTGGTACAACCCCCTTGTTCGAAGCCGTTTTGCCATTGTTCCCGGACTGCTTGCCGTGGTTCTTATGCTTGTTCCCGCCATGCTCACTGCCATAGGCGTGGTGAGAGAAAAAGAGCTTGGTTCTATCACGAACTTCTATTCCAGTCCCATGACCAGGCTGGAGTTTCTCTGGGGTAAACAGATCCCTTATGTTGTTATCACCGCCCTAACTTTTCTGATCCTTCTCGGTGTGGTCAGGTTCGTCTTCGGCATCCCCTTCAAGGGTAGTGGATCGGCACTCGTTGTCGGGGCGATGCTCTATATCATTACGAGTACCGGCATCGGGCTGCTCATATCCACCTTTACCCAGACCCAGATTGCCTCCCTAGTGGCTGCCTTCGTCGTAACGATTGTGCCTTCCTTTGATTTCTCAGGGCTTACCACGCCGGCATCAACACTTATCGGCGGCGCCAAGTTCATGTCGTGGATATTCCCTGCCCGTTATTTCCTGAACATAAGTGTCGGGACCTTCACCAAGGGTATAGGTTTTCCGGAGCTTGTATGGAACTTTGTCTCCCTGGTCATGATCTACACTACCATACAGACCATGACGGTCTTCTTATTGAAAAAACAGGACAAATAGCATGATAAGAAAGCTCCGGCACATTTACCGGCTCGGCTTGAAAGAGCTCATCAGCTTCCGTTACGACTATGTCCTGGTTGTCCTGGTCATCTATTCCTTCACAGTCATGGTCATTGTGCCGTCCAAAGGTACAGGCCTACAAGTTCGCAACTCTTCTGTGGCATATGTCGATGAAGATCAGTCACCCCTGTCCGAAAGGATCATCGATGCAATTCAGCTTCCCTATTTCCATAAGCCCAAGGCGATCACATTCCATGATATAAACCAGGCACTGGACAGGG
>DATKLV010000228.1:0-6512 GCA_035542255.1 Desulfomonilia bacterium
GCCGGTTCCGTCGAAGAACAGGTTCACCACGGGAACCTGGAAATAATCCTGATACGTCTGGAAGAGGTGCGATGTAACCCTGCCCGGCATGCAGCCGAATGGCGAGCAGTTCACAACCAAACTTGCCCCTTGTTCCGCAAAGATCTTGGCCCTGCCGATGGTGAGTATGGCCTCTCCCTCAAAGGTGATTGGAATGAATCTGCAGGCCTTTTCCATGACTGATGAAACAGAAGGCTCGTATCTATGGTCAAGTATGGGTGAGAAAAGATCCATGATATCCTTTTCCACAGAGTGAAGGATACGTCTCTTCAAGTTCGTGCCGAGCTTTTTCATCAGTCCGGAGTTTCTTGCGTGTATCACCCAGACATAGTGGATCCATTCAGCCATGGGGGATAACCACGCCTCCCCGCCATTGGTCTCAACGGCCTCCACGATGTGCTGGTTCGAAAAGCTGTTGAGCCTGACAAAGATCTCTCCCACTATTCCCACGAGCGGTTTTGACGGCCGGTTGAAACCGGAATCTATGCTGAGCGTGCCCATGAGTGATGCCAGAGCGACTTTCCAGTCTCGACCTGCACGGATCAGTCCGCATATCTCGTCGAGTACTTCCCTGATGAGGGCCTCAGCCATGAGCGGGTGCTTATGATAGGGCAATACCCTGCATCTGAGCTTGAACAAGGCATCGCCCAGGCAGATGGCCTTCCAGACCTCCATCTCCATCTTGGGTGTAAGGAATGCATATCCGTCTTCCGAAGTGGGTGAGAAGATAAAGGTATCTTTAAGGCCGCTTCGATCGAAGATCATGGACTGAAGTGTTGCATACTGACCGAACCTGCAGGGCCCCTCCGCTCTGGGCATGAAGAGGGCATGGTTGCGGTTCTTCGGGCCGTCTTTAATTACCGAGAGAAATTTTCCGGTGGTAAGGGCTGTCGGCATGCACTCGCTCCCGCGGCACAATGCTTTGCCTGCAGCACATTCTGCAGCGGTCTCGTCACCCATCGCGCTGGTATCGTATCCGTAACGGTTCAGCACGGCAGACCATAGCTGCGGTATGTACGGGTGTATCTGGGGTATCCATACCTTGGTGTTGTGTCTGATATCTTCGATGCTGTAGCGGATCCTTGTCGGTTTCCTTATGCCTTGTGCTCTCCGGCTTTCTCCCTGGTGCTGCTGGATCATGTCGATGAAAGCCTCGATCCGCGTCTGGTAGCCTGTTGCCGAGCCGTGTTCGTCGAGCTCGAGGATAAGGTATGGCTTGTCTCGGCATATTTCTTCGAAATAGGAAAGGACGAACGAGTCCGGACCGCAGGAGAAATTGGATATCATGAGGGGGAACAGGTTAGGTTTGTTGCGGATAGTGACGGCCTTCTTGAGAATCTTCTGCCCCTGGTACCAGTACATATCAGGGAAGATCCCGGTGATATCCTTGTTGGTCACCTCATCAGGTACGGCATCCATGGTGATGACACGGAAGCCCAATGACTCTATGAGCTCCGGGATCCCGAGATTGAGAATTCTGTGGTAGAGGTTGTACGGCCTTCCGAGGAGCACTATTGTCTTTTCATCGCTGATTTCTTCCATGATGGCTTGTGACCGGGAGGCGATCTCGTCTCGGTGCTTTTCCAGCCCCTTCATTCCCGCTTTCAGCCCTTTCGTGATCTTAAACAGACTAACCTTGGGAATGCCCGCCTGATTGAGTACCCCGCTTATCTGCTTGGCCTGCCAGAGGAGGCCTTTGCTCAAGTCGATCTCCGGAGTGAATATCCTCCCCGAATGGACCTCATCCTTGAAGAATCCGGGTACGGCAGTGATGAACGGGCAGTACAGGCTCCTGGGCTTGATAGTGTCATCCTTGATGTCTTGGATGAGAAAGGGAAGAAGGATCTTGCACGCAGGATCCTTCTTGGCAATGACATTGACGCTCGCCATAGCGACCTTGATGGGATAACAGAAATCACCAGAACCAATGGACAAGAGCTCTTCTTGAATCTCGTTTTTGCCTGGATAGCAGACCTCGATACTCATATCACAAGCGTTTGCTATCTCGGCGAGCAGGGGCATAAATTCCTCGTATAAGCCCAGCGCAGGCATCTTGAACTTGTGAGAGCCTTTTTGAAGAGCGGTTCTGTAGGTGCCCATAAGGTCTTCCCTTACTTGAACACTCCTGTTGATCTTTTTGGCTTCGGCATGTTTGCCGGGCTCCCTGCCGCACATGTAGCCCCAGCTTGTCTTTTCCGAGCCCATCCGGACCAGGGTTATCCTGCAGGTATTTTCACAGCCCTTGCACATCTTGTCCTTCACCGATACGGCAGAGATATCAAGGCCCTTGAATGTTGTTCGTTTCAAATCTTTCTCCTTGGTGAGAAGGGCGGCCCCATAAGCGCCCATGACATGGCAGAAAGGAGATACTATGACTTGTGCGCCGGTGATCTGTTCGAGGGCTGCCACCAAGCCCTTGTTACGGGCCGTTGCACCCTGGAAGACGATTTTATCCTTATTATAAAAGCGGTTTCCCACCACCTTGCTGACATAGTTCTTGAACACCGCCACCAGCACGCCGGCCATGATCTGTTCCCTGGGGAATCCCGATGAAAGCTGCCTGGTGATTTCCTGGTTCATGAATACGGTGCATCGGTCGGAGTTCGGCAGAGGCGTCACCCCCATAACCTTGGCGCCGATCTCGTCGAGACCCATATCCAAGGTCCTGGCTTGTTCCTCAACAAAAGAACCGGTACCGGCGGCGCAGACATAATTCATGTTCACATCCACAATGCGGCCGTCCTCGATGCGGATGAATTTGGCGTCTTGGCCGCCGATCTCAAAGATAGTGCTGACTTTGTCATTGAGGGAAAGGGCCCCCTTTGCATGTGCAGTGATCTCGTTTATGATGAGATCCGCGCCGATGATGGTTCCGACTAGCTTTCTCCCTGATCCGGTGGTTGCGCACCCATGGATGGCGATGGAGCATGGCAGATCCTTCTGTATGGAGTCTATAGCTTTAAAGATCCTTCTTGTTGCCTCGATGGGGTTGCCTGACGTCCTGGTATAGATGTCAAGCCTTATGGCCCCTTTTTGATCGATCAGGACCGCCTTTGTGGATGTGGACCCGATATCCACCCCGATGAAGGTATTGATGGATTCGTTCGCTTGCAGATTGTGCCAGATCTCGTTGTCGTAGTCGTCCGTGCGGCGATCCATTTCGTCTGCAGGGAAAGCGCTCTTGTTGAGCTTCAGGGGCCTCAAGGTGATTGAGCGCACCTTGCTCGGTGCATGGTCTTTGAGAACATTCGTGAATCCATGGAAGTTCTGACCGTTGAGTCTGACGGCCCGGCACAGACCCCGTGCCCTGGTGAATGCAGGTGTATCGGCAATGCAGACCATGGGGAAGACCTGCTTCAAGAAGTGGCAGATATGCGGATTTTCAAGTAGACCACCCGCGGCGACGATCCCCTGGCCGTCCGGCAGATTCCCTCCGAACACGCTCTTGAGACTGCTCAGTACCAATCCCTTACATAAGCCGTTATATATGGAGTAAGCGGTATGCCCCTCCTGCTGGAGGTGTATGAGGTCGGTTTTGGCAAAGACCGCACACCGCGTGGCCACTATCGGTGCATCTTCATCAATGGCAATGTAGGGCAGGTCGGTGAAATCAAGCCCGAGCCTCAGCATCTGTTCATCGAGAAACGAACCGGTCCCTGCAGCGCACGCCGGGTTGGTCTGATAGGAGAGGATGTGCCCGTTGTCGTCAAAGTGAACGAGTTCGATCTTCTCAGCTCCGAAGATGAGCAATTGTCTCTGGGGATAAACATTCCTTAGGTAATCGATCTCGGCAAGAAGACCTTCATGACGCCAACGAGCGATATTTTGTCCATCAAGATTACCCGAGAAACTTAAATAGACAGGTTCAGGGCGGAGGCAGCCCACCTCTTTGAGCACCATGCTCTGGGGTGAGCCGCGGTGATGGATATTCCGAGCAGTTATTACCGTGCCTGATTTGTCCTCGTGCCAAAGCTTGATGTAGGAGCTCCCCACATCAATACCCAAGTAGCTCACGTTCACCTCCATATTACTAAGGGGAGTCAATTTTATTTCAATACCCCGGGGTTTAACACATCTGGCCGATGCGATCAATGTCTCCCAATATCCTTTGGCAGGAAAAAGATGGCGGTTACAGAAATAGGCTCTCAACCCCAGAACACTATTATTTGGCTTTACTCCAGGTTGTAGAGGGCAGGACTGATCGGCGGTAGAATACATGAAGATATGGTTCCGCCTGAAATCTACATTTAGCTTACAATGACCGATGCCTTTTGATCGAAGGGATTGGTGCGCATGGCAAGCGAAAAGAGGTAGGGAAAATTGTCCTTGAGATGCTGCATATAGGAAATCCATTCCCTGACCAGCATCTGGTATGACCTGTTTATATCGGCTGCAATATGGTCGCAGTCTTCACAGGGAAGCTCGGCAATGGTCTTTCTCAGTTTGAGCTCCTCGGTGAGGTGAAAAACCGATCGCAGAAGCTCGGTAAAGCGCTCGTGCTCCATGAGGTTGGGATTTTCCATCATGATGAGCAGGAAATCTCTTTTTTCTATGAGATATAATTTGAGTTTTTCGAGGTCAAGCTTTTCCGGCTCCACCTTGTAGCTGTAGGTGCCGAGGCGCTTCATCGCATGGGAGAATTCCTCATCCGACCATTGAGCCGATACGAGCAGGTCATTCCTGATAGCGCCCAGGTTGCGGTCAAGATCCGAAAAGTAGGAAAGGAGCTCTGTCCCCAATTCGCTGAAGAACACCCCGATTATCGGGTTGAGCTTCTCGATCCTGTTTTGTTTTTCCCTCATCTCGAGGAGTTCCTGGATGATAATCGTGACGAGCAGCACCTGGATAAACAGGAATGCTATGTCCATGAGTGTATAGAAAATGAGATTCCGGGCATCCCTGAATATGATGTAGTCCAGTGCATACACGAGGGCAGATAAGATGAGTAGAGATATACAGAACAAAATCTTTTTAAATAACGGACTCATGTTTACATTGTCCTCCTCCCGCTCTTAAAACAGTACATCTTGCATAGTGGCATAATATTTGTCAAATGATCAGGAAGTATACCACGATGCCGCTTCTAAAGGATTTAGATCTGTTGCATCTCGATCAGATTCAAATTAATGCCACAGTGATAAGCCCGCTCCGCTATTGATTGAAAGTAAATCGATGAAAGAAGCAGCAATTCAACAATAACTTCAGGATACAAATTGAATTAATGAATAACTTTGGAACACCATGGATCATTATTATAATGGACGAATAGCAGGCCTTGAACTTACCCATAATCCTTGCTACGTGGTTAGCACTCATTTCAATTGAGTGCTAACAATCCGACCTTGGAGGAAAGGAATGAAGATTAAGCCATTGCATGACAGGGTTCTCGTCAAGAGAATCGAAGAGGAACAGAAGACGAAAGGGGGAATCATCATCCCTGACACCGCAAAAGAAAAACCCCAGATGGGTGAGGTCATCGCAGCCGGGGGAGGCAAAAAGACCGAGGATGGGAAGGTCATCCTGCTCGATGTGAAAAAAGGCGACAAGGTGCTCTTCTCAAAATATGCAGGGAATGAGATCAAGATCGAGGGTGAAGAGCTGCTCATCATGAGAGAGGAAGACATCCTCGGGGTTATCCAGTAGGCAAGGAGGAAGAGGAAATGGCTGGTAAAGAGATAATCTACAATCAAGAAGCACGGAATAAGGTATTGACCGGCGTGAACAAACTCGCCAATGCAGTCAAGGCAACTCTCGGCCCCAAAGGCCGCAATGCAATCCTTGACAAGACCTTTGGGGCCCCGCTTGTCACAAAGGACGGAGTGACCGTGGCCAAGGAGATCGAGCTTAAGGATAAGTTTGAGAATATGGGAGCCCAGATGGTCAAGGAAGTGGCATCCAAGACATCGGATATAGCAGGCGATGGTACCACCACAGCCACCGTATTGGCTCAAGCTATCTACACCGAGGGCCTGAAGTACCTGGCTGGCGGCATGAATGCGATGGACCTCAAGCGCGGCATCGACAAGGCCACCTCGGCGATAGTGGATGAGCTCAAGAAGATGAGCAGAAAGGTTGAGGACAAGAAGGAAATCGAACAGGTAGGCACCATCTCTGCCAACGGCGACAATGAAGTAGGCGCCCTCATCGCCGATGCCATGGACAAGGTGGGCAAGGAAGGCGTCATCACGGTGGAAGAAGCGAAAAGCATGGATACCACCCTTGACCTGGTGGAGGGCATGCAGTTCGACAGGGGTTACCTTTCTCCCTACTTCGTGACCGATGCCGAGCGTATGGAAGTCGTGCTCGATGCCCCGGTGATCCTCATCTATGATAAGAAGATCAGTAATATGAGGGACATCATCCCCGTGCTGGAGCAGATCGCGAAGAAGGGTAAGTCCCTGCTCATCATCTCTGAGGATATCGAGGGTGAGGCGCTTGCAACACTCGTGGTGAACAAGCTCAGGGGAACGCTC
>DATKLV010000229.1:0-2843 GCA_035542255.1 Desulfomonilia bacterium
AAGGAGCTGACCCTCGGGTGGAAGCTGGCCTTCTATCTCAAGAAGCATGCTCGGTATGTTCTCCCTGTCGAGGTGCTCTTTAAGATAGGGATAGTCGAAGCTGTGGGGGTCGCAGAACTTGAGCTGGAGGAAGATCACTCCCTGAACCTTGTGTTTCCTGGCATTTTCCATAAGGTTATCGCCGCGGCCCGTGATGGATGAATGTTTGGCCGGGCAGATGATGCGGTTGTAATACCGTTCAGCAATAGCAGAGATGGCATCGCCCCCATCGCCTATCGTACCCTCGAAATATCTAGAACCGGTGCACAGGTCGTCCCAAACGACATCCGCTCCCGCCTGCTCGATCATGCGGTAGAAATCCGGCTGATCACAGACGCTTCCCACCAGCATGACCCTTTTCCTTGCAGCCGGGGTATCAGGCAATGACTTATTGAGCCCTTGAACGAGTTCTTCCAGCATCTTAGCGGCCTTTTCACGGTCGAGGATCATGGAGGCCCTCACTATTGAGTTCAACTCTCCTCCGGTCAGGATCGACGGATAGGTTGCGTGCAGATCGTAAAGGGATTTCAGGGATGAGCGGATGGTGTTGAAGGTCTCAATCGATTTCTTAAGCCCATCGTCGGTTATGGAAAGGGAAAAACCCTTCTCGATATCGGTCTTGAATCTTCTCAGCACGTCCTCGAAATATTTCCGGGAGCTTTCGCTCGTCAGCTTGACAGGCAGGACGATGTCTGCAAAGAAATGAAAGGAGGTGTTCAGCCTCCAGATGTCCGAGAGCCTCTGCATGGTATCGCACGTATGGGGGAAGACCGCGCCGTCGAGGTAATCGAGGCTGCCGGTCAGTACATCCGCAAGGGCTCCCCTCACCAGGGAGCAGCAGTAGGCCTGGAGATGTTTGTCTGCAATGCTTGTGTCTCCTCCGGACCCGAAAAGCCTCATGGGATGGATTCCCGCTGCATGGATGATCTCCTCGGGGGTATAAGAGCAGAAGTACCCGATGCATCTTTTGCCTTCAGCCTTCATTTCCCTGGCATAGCCGTTCGGATCGGAAGATACTCGTTGGAATTCACGGATCAGCTTCATGTGGGCTCCTTCATGAAAAATGCGTGTCATAAAAGACATGAGTCCTTTCCAGCTTATGCATGCATGCAATCATACCATACTTGGCGTCATGAACTGCATGTTTTTATGACTACATCTATGTTGAGTGTTCTCCTGGAGGCCTCTTGCTCCATAAATGTTCGTTATTGTAGAACACTGTTCCGATATGTTATGAGAAGGCATGAACCATGTCAATCCGAAAATGGATGCGTTACAGTCCAGGAAAATGAAACAGGATAAGCGGTTGATACAATCCATCAAGCGGGCCTCGGACATACTGAGCCTTTTCATCGATGAGAAAAAGCCGATAGGCATCACCGAGTTTTCGAGGCGCCTTGGCCTTGCAAAGACTACCATCGCAGGCATTGTTTCGACCCTTGAAGCAATCGGATGGCTTGAGAAGGACCCCTTCACTCCCAAGTACCGCCTGGGCCCGCAACTCTTCCAGCTCGGGATGAAGTGCGCCACCAACATGGATCTCGTCACCATTGCCAGGGCATGGATGGAGCGCCTCTGCTTCCAATTCATGGAACCGGTCAATGTGGGGATGCTCGTGGGAGACAAGGTCATGATCGTCATGCGCATAGAGCCTGAGAACCGTTACATGGTCTTCCCCCAGGCCGGATCGATCATCCCCATGCACTCGACATGCATAGGAAAGCTGCTTTTCGCCTTCATGGACAAGGAAAGAAGGGACCTCCTCCTGGCAGATTACCGCTTCGAGGGGCTGACAACCAACACCATCACCAGCCATAAACGCTTTGCCGAAGAGCTCGATCAGATAAGGATTTCCGGCGTGAGTTTTGACAACCAGGAGTCCATCAACGGTCTCGCCGGAAT
Source organism: Desulfomonilia bacterium (assembly GCA_035542255.1). GTDB lineage: Bacteria > Desulfobacterota > Desulfomonilia > UBA1062 > UBA1062 > MWEI01. The sequence goes on from DATKLV010000229.1 coordinate 1,942, forward strand.
CGGCGGCCCCATATTCAACCATGCCGGAGTCATCATCGCAGCTTTTGCCATAACCGGCAATCCTGCAACCATCGGTAATCGACGCTCGGACATCATCGAGGCGGTGAAGTTCACTTCCCATCAGATCTCTGCCCAGCTCGGGTATTCACAAGGAGGTTTGTCATGAAGGCGATATCCGTTCCATCCAGGCTCTGGTACGAAAACAAGGAGAAGGAGCTCACCTTCCCGGACAGGTGGGATGTCACCAACCTCACCTCTCCCGGTCTTGACAAACCAGGTCTCACCCCTGCGCAGATCAGGAAAAAGGTTGAGTTACCGATCGAGGGCCCGCCGCTGGAAGAGCTCGCCATGGGTAAAAAGCAGGCTGTCATCGTGTTCGACGACATGACCAGGCCGACGCCGGTCAAAGATGTCGCACCTTACGTTCTTGATATACTCCACAGGGCAGGTATGAAGCGGAATCAGATCCGATTCCTCTGGGCGCTAGGGTCACACGGCGCTTATGATATGATCAGTGCCCGGAAAAAGCTGGGAGATGATATTGTCGAGAACTATGCGGTATACAACCACGATCCGTTTCAGAACACCATCCGGGTCGGCAGGACTATAACCGGTGTGGAGATCTGGCTCAACCGGGAGTACCTGGCTTGCGACCTGAGAATAGGCATCGGCTGCATCACTGCTCATGTGCATGTCGGATTCGGAGGCGGAGCCAAACTCATCATGCCTGGTATTGCCGGGATCGAGACCATAAATCAGTTCCATAACCAGCTCTACCGCGACCAGGGCCGTACCGGCCTCGGCAATTTCGACAACAATATCATGCGTGCCGAATGCGATGCTGCGGGAGATCTGGCCGGCTTGAACTTCAAGATCGACTGTCTCATCAACCGCCGGGGCCA
>DATKLV010000230.1:0-6953 GCA_035542255.1 Desulfomonilia bacterium
CCCTTTGACCCCTATCATCTTGATCTCTTCCAGGGATTGCAGGATGGGACCGCGTTGTTCCGGTGTCGCGGCAGAAAGGAGCATCTTGTGTATCTCTCTCATCTTGATGTCGAAATGTTTTGCCGCTGTATCGACATCATCATTGGAGAGAGCCTTGACCACTTCATGCCATTGCGATTTCAGGTTTGCATCAAGCTCTTCCAGCTCCTCTTTCGTCCATGACTTTTTTTCTTCACGAAGGCTGATCTTCAAGGAAATGACCTTGTTGACCTTTTCATGAGAAAAACCTGCCTGCTGCATCTCTTCCACCAGCTGCACTTCTTCGTCAGTGAGCATCGACTTGGCATGAGACACCGATGGGATGGCGAGCAGCCCAATTAATAAGGAGCAGAGCATGACGGATCGAATCATAGGACCTCCCCCAAAAACACAAACATTCTCATGGTTTTTCATTACCTCAGCATATTTTAATATACTTAAATAGATAATACATTAATTCGCACTATTTTCAAGGGCGATTTTACCCTGGGCTGCCACATTTTTTACTCCGGATTGACTCGCAAGCGAGTCTGTGGTTACAGTGAGCTTTAGGCATTACCCGATGTGTTACAGAGAACATTACCTTTGTGATCATGGTGTATCTGTACAGGGAGGATCAGCTATGAAGAGATTTGCGTTTGTATTGTTATTGGTTGTAATAGCCGGGTTTGCATTTCCCTGCTTCGCAGAGGACAAGACCTATAGAATCGAGGTTCTCCAGGTAACCAACATCGAACCCTATCAGAAATCCTATGAGGGCTTCCTCAAGATACTGGAGGACAACGGGATCGTCCAGGGAAAGAACCTCACAATCAATCGGACGGTCATAGACTATGACCTGGATAAGGGAGGCCTCTGGAAGAAGATGGGGGTCCTCCTCCAGATCAGGAGTCAGGCCTCGCGTATAGTCAGTGTCAAACCGGATCTCGTTCTCACCATAGGTACGCCGGCAACGAAATATGCAAAAGACAAGATCATCTCCGCAGGAATACCGCTCGTATTCACAGCCGTTGCCATTCCCGAGGCTGCGGGGTGCGCCTCTCTGACCGAGGCGGGGCATGGCTTTACGGGGGCCACTCTCTATATGAACATGCAGAGCGCCCTTCATCAGATCAAGCTCGCATTCCCGGCGATAAGGACCATCGGCATCGTCCACAGCGATGACGAGAATGCCGTAGCCAACGTCGAAGATGCAAAAAAGTATGCGGCATCCTACGGACTCACCTTTATCTCACAAGAGGTGGGCAAGAGTGATAACATAACGAAAGCGCTGGAAGATCTCTCGGCAAAAGGTGCACAGGCTTTTTGCGTGCCGCTTGATACCTACTACGGTCTTCGCAATTACGAAGCGGCCCGGGCTCTCGAGATGTTTTCCAACAGGACCAGGCTCCCGGTCATCAGCTTCGCCCTCATGAAGGTCCCCGGGGCGATGTTGTATGTCGGTTCTGATTTCGAGACGATAGGAGAGTTGTCGGCCCAACAGGCGGTCAAGATCCTCAAGGAAGGGGCGACGCCCGAGAGCCTGCCCATTCTGATGCAGAAAGAGCCAAAGGTCATGGCAGACAAGAACCGTCTGGCCGAATTCAGGTACACCCTACCGTCCGAGATCATCGGCGGCGCACAGGCTGTCGACTTCACAAGGCAGAAGACCTACCGGATAGAAGTACTCCAGGTTACCGATATCGATCCTTTCCAGAAAGCCTATGAAGGTTTTATCCAGGAATTGAAGGATAACGGCCTTGTTGAAGGCAAGAACCTCATCATCAACAGAAAAGTTATTGATTTCGATATGGACAGTGCAGGTCTGTGGAGCAAGGTCGGCGTGCTCATGAGAATCAGGGATGAGGCCAAGCGCATCGCCGAGCTGAAGCCCGATCTCGCACTCACCATAGGAACTCCTGCCACAAAGTATGGAAAAGGCACAATCATCGATGCCGGGATACCGGTCGTCTTCACGGCGGTCGCCATTCCCGAGGCTGCGGGGTGCAGGTCCAAAACCGTTTCGGGACACGGCTTCACCGGTTCGACGCTGTACATGAATATGCATAATGCTTTGAAGATAGTACGGATCGCATTCCCGAACATAAAACGGGTGGGCATCATCTACAGCGATGACGAGAACGGCATTGCCCATACCGAAGAAGCATCCTTGTTCGGCCCCCAGGATGCCGGGCTGACGTTCATCTCGAAACAGGTAAGCAAGAATGATTCAATCATACCTGCCGCCCAAGAGCTTGCAAAGCAGGGTGTTGAGGCATTCGCCGTTCCCCTGGACACATACTACGGCTTGAGGAAGTACGAAGCGGCCAAGGATATGAACAATTTTTCATTGAAGACAAAGATCCCCATATTCAGCTTTGCTCTGGTGAAAATACCTGGGGCCATGATGTATGTGGGGTCGGACTTCGGGGTCATAGGCAGGCTGTCCGGCGGGCAGGCATTAAAAATAATCAAGGATGGCGTGCATCCTGAAAACCTGCCGGTGCTCAAACAGGAAAACCTCAGGATACTCGTGGATACGAATCAGCTCCGAGAGCTGCATTATAAACTCCCCTTGGAGATCCTACAGATAGCCGAGGAAGTCGAGTGAGTCATGCCTGGAATTTATAGCCCACTCCATAAACCGAGCTGATGATATCCTGATTGGGGAGCACCAGCGCTTGTATTTAAGGAGATAAAAGGACACAGGGGCAGACCATGTCCGCCCCTGTAAGCTGCTTAGGATTTGCGGACGTTGGAAGCCTGTGGCCCCTTTGGTCCCGGAACTACATCGAAGGTTACACGCTGACCCTCTTCGAGTGTCCTGAAACCTTCCTGGTTGATTGACGTGTGGTGAACGAATACGTCTCCTCCTCCATCAGATGTAATGAAACCGAATCCTTTTGAATCGTTGAACCATTTAACTGTTCCTTCTGCCATGAATAACCTCGTATTCCAGAATCCGCACTTGGCAAAGCAACGGGCTCTGTTGGTGTATTTCTGAAAATCGAATGTATCATCAAGGGAATTTTGGCTTAGAGAAGTGTAACCTTAAGGTACCATTCGTAAGCAAGATTCTGGTCAGATATATTCATATTTCAGATATGCAGTAATCATTAAGCATGCATCTCCCGCCTGTCAAGCACTAAATGGTGTTCCATCCTGCAGTAAGTAGGTTATTATAACGCTGGAACAGCCCTGACATATTGAGGAGGCGAGAATGTCGTTATTCCTGTTCACCATCTTCAGCATCTACAGTGCCGTACACGTCTATGTCTTCCTGAAGGTGAAGGCCGCCTTCCCCTTTGGCATGGGCGCCGGATTTTTACTGGGTGTGTTCATGGCGGTCATGACCTTCGCCCCCATCCTGGTCCGGTTACTGGAGAGACATGGTTATGAATATCCTGCCAGGCTGACGGCCTATGTCGGCTACAGCTGGATGGGCATCATCTTCCTCTTTTTCTGTCTGTCCACGGTTTTCGATATCTATCGCCTCTGTATCTCTATAGCCGGATTCATATCATCAAGGCATCTGGCCTCCCTCGTGCCTTCAGCAAAGATCACATTCCTCGTTCCGGCATCCCTCGCCCTGTTGACGGCACTCTATGGGTATTCAGATGCACTCAATATCCGCGAAGAGAAGATCACCATCCGCTCATCCAAGATATCCGACACGCTCGGACGTCTGCGGATTGCACAGATCTCCGATGTCCATCTCGGCATCATTGTGCGTGAAGCGAGACTGAAGAAAATAATCCGGGTGATACGGTACGCAAACCCCGACATCCTCGTCTCCACCGGAGACCTCGTTGACGGGCAGATCGACAGCCTGACAGGCCTTGCCGAAACGCTTCAGGAGATAAAGCCTCGATACGGCAAGTACGCCATTATCGGGAACCATGAGTTTTATGCAGGGCTTCCCCATGCCCTGGAAATAACCAAGAAGGCAGGGTTCACCATGCTGAGGAACGAGGCGGTAACCTCTGCCGGTCTGATCAATATCGCGGGCATCGATGATCCCACGGGCAGGTACTTCGGCCTGTCCAGGGGTATTCCCGAGGATGAACTCCTCTCACGGCTCCCGAAGAACACCTTCACCCTTCTCCTGAAGCACCAGCCGGCCATTAATCAGAAGTCTCTGGGCCTTTTCGACCTGCAGCTCTCGGGACATACGCACAACGGGCAGATATTCCCCTTCAGGTACATGGTCAGGCTCTTTTTCTCACACCTGACCGGATGGTACGCCCTCCCAAGGGGATCACATCTCTATGTCAGCCGGGGGACAGGGACCTGGGGTCCTCCCATGCGGGTGCTTTCATCACCGGAGGTTACGGTCATAGATATCATCCACGGCGGATAGGGGTTTCACCCCCCTCTCCCACCCAGGGAGGAGGGTTCTTTCCATTCCCCGATATCTTTCAGCATGAGGATTGTATTGTAAGTGAGGATGCAAGTCCTTATAATGAGAGCCGACTACATGAGGGAGGTGGACAATGGCACGGAATACAAGGGATGTAAGACGCAAAGCGGTGATAGAAGTTCTCAACAGGGCCCGGTCCATGGAGCTGCAGGCTATCTACCAATATATGAACCAGCACTATAACCTGGACAATATGGACTATGGAGACCTGGCGCTTAAGGTGAAGCTCATTGCCATTGATGAGATGCGTCATGCAGAGATGTTCGCCGAGAGGATCAAGGAGCTAGATGGCGAGCCAACATCAGATGCGGCAGCAAAGATCGAGAAGGGGCAGAAGGTCGAAGCGATCTTTCCTTTTGATGCCGAGCTCGAAGACGATACCATCGACCTATACAACAAGTTCCTCCTGGTGTGCCGGGACAACGGCGACAGCACCAGCATGAAGCTCTTTGAAACCGTCATCGATGAAGAACAGGTGCATTTCAATTATTTCGACAATGTGGGCGGGCACATAGAAAAGCTCGGCCCCGCCTATCTTTCACAGATAGCAGGAACCCCTGCCGATACGGGGACACCAGCCCGGGGCTTCATCGCCGCCCAGGGTGGAGGTGCATAATCAGCGCTAGATGGGTTCGGTCACAACCATACATGCATCCGCTCATCCAAGATCAGTCGGCGTCAAACCCGAAAGTCGGAGGGACGTTCCATGAATGAAAAGGCATTTCAGGAATACTACCCGGATCATCTCAGTCATTGCTATGGGTGCGGACGGCTGAACGATCATGGTCTCCATATCAAGAGTTACTGGGACGGGGATGAGAGTGTGGCACTTTTTACACCCCGACCTTACCATACGGCCATTCCTGGTTATGTATACGGAGGCCTCATCGCATCACTCATAGACTGCCACTCCACCGGCACTGCAGCGGCGGTTTCATACCGCAGAGAAGGCCGCGAGATGGGCACCGAGCCGGCATTGAGATTTGTGACCGCCTCCTTGCATGTGGACTACCTGCGACCGACCCCTCTGGCCGGGGAACTGACCATTCGGGGCATGGTTAAGGAGATTTCGGAAAGGAAGGTCATCGTGTCTACCACGATCATTTCTCAGGGGATCGTGTGTGCCCGGGGTGAAGTGGTCGCCGTTAAGATGCCTGCGAACATGGATCCTCTACGCAGGGAATGATATGGGTCTTTTTAGGATCGATACTCAACTCCTCATCATCATTGCGGTTGTGTCCCTCGTTGCAACGGTTGCAATAGTCTTCATGGTGAATACCTTGCAGCCCGGTTTGATCGTACTGAGGAGCGGCACCGCCCTCTTTATCTACATTGGTGTCTTCACGGCGAATCTCATCATAGAGGCCGCCCGCCAGCGTGCAGAGAAAAAACGGGATAAATAGTGAGCTGGGTGTAACAAATGTAATGAACACTGAGACGAAGAACCTCACCCCCTCAGCCCGGCCCTCTCCCTCTGAAGGTGGAGAGGGGTGACATTGAATGAGACAGCGATTATTTCCTTGAAGCCAGAAGTTCCTCGTAAAATTGTTTCAGGATAACGGCCTGTCTTTTATAGCTCCAGCAACTAAGCGCCTTCTCTTTCGCCTTCTTCCCGAACGCAAGCCTTTTCTCTCCATCGGCGAGAAGCTCTGTCAATCTGTCGGCAAGCATGTTTTCATCAAGACTCACCACATAGCCGTTGACACCGTCATCCACAAGCTCAGGCAGCATGCCGAGATCGGATACGACAGGAGGTATCCCCATGGACATCACCTCTCTCAATGCCCGGGCCGTCCCGTCCGTCCCCGCCCTCATCATGACATACACATCAAAGGCACCTATCATGGAAAAGTAATCATCGGAGCGATACCCTGCGAGGATCACGTCGTCTTCAACCGCGAGTTCCCCGATCATCGTGTTGATGACCCGATTATCCTGAGAGCCGCCTCTCCCCATCACGAGCAGCTTGACGTTGCCCAGACGACCTTTCACCAGCTTGAACGCCTTCAGAATGACCTCGTACCCGCGATCTCTTTTCAATCTCCCTACGACCCCGATTATCCTCACATCGCCATCAAGCCCAAGGCCTTTGCGCACATCGTGCTTCTCTTTGTCAAACGGCTTCAAGCCGGGTGGTATGATGCAGGTTCTCTCAACAGGATATCCGAAAATGGCCACGTCATGGTCGATGATCTTCTTGCTGTATGCGACAAGGCTGTCCGTTCCGGAAAGCGCCCATCTCATGAAAGGACTCCGAGGTATGCCGTCCCTTTTATGATCCGTCCTCACGATGAGCGGTTTTTTCCGGGAGAACTTCATTGCCAGGAGGGCCAGAAAATGGTCGTGGGCCAGATTGGTGTGGATGATATCTATGCCTTCTTTCTCTACATAACACCTGATGTATTTAAGGTCATACAACCAGTCTTTTAAAGAGAAGTATCGATTGAGCCTGAACCCGTCATAATGCTTGATGCCTCTCTTTATGACCTCATTGGCCACTGTCTTTTCCTCAGAG
>DATKLV010000231.1:0-3642 GCA_035542255.1 Desulfomonilia bacterium
TGGCCATCCTGTCAAAAACAAACTCGTTGCCAAGCCTTCGCAGGCTGTCCCCGCAGCACATTTCATCCCTGCCGAAGATACCCCAGGAGATTTCTGCTGCATCGAGCAACACTGCCATGTTTACGGTGACCAGCTTGTTCCTTGAGTCGAAAGCGCCGGCGCACCCTACGAAGAAGAGGTAGTCGGTGGCACCGTCGAACGGCTTCACCTGCATCTGGGAGCACCACTTGGTCCTCTCGGCCGGGGCAATGCCCCACGGGTTGCTGCGCTGTTCCATATTCTCGAAGAAATTCAGGAGCTCTTCCGGAAAATGCGCTTTCACCTCCACGAGGCAACGTCTGAGCTGGAGGATCTTGGGCATCTGTTCGATGAATACCGGACAGACTTCCATGCACGCGCCGCAGGTTGTGCAGGACCAGATCTGATCCTCGGTGATGCTGCCTTCTCCGCTATCGCCGATGAGCGGCTGCGTTGTTTTCCGGCCCTTCTTTACCGCCTGCCCGTTGACCAGCAGGTTGACCTTGAGGTCGTGGATGATCTGCCTCGGGTTTAACGGCTTGCCGGTATTTGTGGCAGGACATGCAATCTGGCACCGGCCGCACTCGGTGCAGGCATAAGAATCAAAGAGGTCTTTCCATGTGAACTGGTCGACGGTTTCAACTCCGTACTTGTTGCCTTTTACAAAGGTTTCCGTGGGCAGAGTGTTGGCCTTCCCGAAACGCTTGAAATAACAGCTCGGGATGGAAGAGAGGATGTGCATGTGCTTGCTGTAGGGAAGATAGTTCAGGAAGGAGAGCAGCACGACGGCATGAACCCACCACCAGAAAGCGATAAGCGATTTCGCGCTCGCGGCTGTATGGCCGGCATATAATGAAGCACCTACGATCGATGAGACGGGCATAAAAGCCGAAGCTGGTTCCTGGCTGCCAGCTATCTGGATGCCGTGCAGATTGAAGAAGGCGATCATCAGCAAGGCGATCAGGAAAAGGATGACATAAGCATCCAGTGTAATTGCCTCAGGGTATGGAGGCCACAGCAACCGCCTTATGCCGGCAATAATTACGCAGACAAGAGCAAAGAGCGATACGAGATCGAAGAGGAATAGGAGCGGATGATAGATCACACTCGGGAGTATCGAGAAGCTTATGGCCGGGAATATACCGTGTATGCAGAATTCGGCATTGGCAATCATCAGGATCATGAACGACCAGAAAAGGATGAAATGATTGATGCCGAAGGGCTTCTGCAAGACCCGCTTCTGGGCAAACGCATAAATAAAGGTATCTCTAATCCTGGAAGCGATGTCCTGGAAACGGTCTTCCGGTTTACCGATGGTCACGAGGCCGAAGCGTTGAAAGCAGCTCCACGCAAACAGAAGAACAGCGGCAGTAAAAACAACGGCAAAAATCGTCGGATTGGGTGTCATGAAAATATTCCTTCTCTCATACTTTCAATTAACAGACCTTCGGTGTCCCTCTCCGGGCTTTAACCTTCCGGACATGCTCCGTGATCGCCGGAACAATCTTGAAAAGATCGCCCACGATACCGAATGTGGCCACCTCGAAAATAGGGGCCTCGCGATCGCGGTTGATGGCGATGATCATATCCGAGTCCTGCATGCCGACCAGGTGTTGAATGGCGCCGCTGATGCCGCAGGCAATGTAGATCTTCGGCCGCACAGTCTTGCCTGTTTGCCCGACCTGGCGCTCCACCGGCATCCACCCCGCGTCAACAGCGCTCCTGGATGAGGCTATCACTCCGCCAAGTTCATCTGCAAGCTCCTGCAGGAGTTTGAAATTTTCTTTCGCCATCATACCCCTGCCGCCGGAAACAATGTACTCCGCGCCCGAGATATCAACGCCCTCCTTATGATCGGCATCAATGATGACATCCAGCACCCTGGTTAGGACATCCTCTTCCTTCATGGTCGATTGTTCCCGAATGATTTCTCCCGTCGCATTCTCGATCCGGACAGGCATCGGCATAACGTGAGGACGGACCGAAGCCATCTGGGGCCGCCTCTTCTCGCAAACGATCGTCGCCATGACGTTTCCGCCGAATGCCGGGCGTGTCTGCAGCAGCAGTCCTTTCTCATCGATATCAAGGCCCGTGCAGTCGGCTGTCAGACCGGTCATGAGTTTTGTCGCGACGGCGCCTGCGAGATCCCTCCCCATTCCGGTGGCTCCCATCAGGACGATCTCAGGTTTGTATTTTTCCATAAGGTAGCAGATGCTCTCGAGATAAGGGCCTGTCCGATAATAAGACAGGACGGGATCATCGATTAGATACGCCTTGGTTGCCCCGTAGGCGAATGCTTCCTGACAGAGCCTCTCCACATTGTGTCCGAGAACCACGGCACATGATTCGACATGAAGCTGCGAAGCCAGCCGGGTGCCGACTCCTAGGAGCTCCCAGGAAACCCTTGCAGGGATACAATCGGCCTGCTCGACAAATACCCATACTCCCCGGTACTGGGCAAGATACTTCTTCAGATTTGCCTCTTCGCTGTCTTCTTCCTCAGCCGGCGCAATACCCTTTTCCTCCGCAATCTTCTTGAGGATTTCTATCTCTTCCGGGGTGAAGAACATCTCAAGGGCTTGAACGGGGCAAATCTCAACGCATTTGCGGCAACCGATACATTTATCCGCAAGGACGACGGGCTCGCCTTTCTCACCCATCTCGATGGCATCTGCCAGGCAGGCGCTCTGGCAGCGCGCTCCGCAAGCAATGCACTTGTCGGGGATAAGTGATGCCTTACCCCGCGGCTTCTTAACTTTCTTCGGTTTGTCCATCTGTCTTGTTTCTATTGATATTGAGTTATTTCTTGACTATTCCAGCGGCAGTAATTCCTTCTGGGCCAGTTTTTCCACCAGCATCCTTGCCGTGCCCTCCGGATCACTTACTCCATCACCAAGGATCTCGCCCTTTGCACGCTTAAGAGAGAATATTTTCCTCACCGTTGTAGGAGAACCCTTGAGACCGATCTGCCGGGCATCGAATTTCATAATTTTGTTGTCCCACAGGGTCAGTGGATGTTCCTCGGCCTCCAGGCGCATGGGGACTGACGGATAGCGGGGTTTATTGATCTCCCTGACTACGGATATCATCGCCGGCAACCTGGCCTCGACGATCTCGTGACGTCCTTCGAGCTTCCTGCTTACTCTGATCTTCTTGTTCCTGAAATCAATGTCATTGATGCGATCTACCAGGGTCAACTGGGCCAGACCGAGGCGGATCGCTATACCGGGGCCCACCTGGCCAGTATCGCCATCGATGGATTGCTTGCCGCAGAGCACAAGGGCAAGGTCATCTTCCTCAGCTAGCTTTATAATGGCCTTGCTGAGGACCAGGCTGGTGACCAGAGTATCAGCTCCGCTGAAGACGCGATCCGATAGCATGATGGATTCATCCACACCCAGAGAAAGGGCCTTGCGCAGTGTCATCTCAGAATTGGGGGGGCCCATGGAGATCGCCACCACCCGCGCTCCGAATTTATCCTTTATGCGGAGGGCCTCTTCCAGTGCATGGATATCAAAGGGATTCACGATAAAGGGTATCCCTTCCCGAACCAGAGAGTTGGTAACAGGATCGATTTTTACCTGAGTTGTGTCCGGCACCTGTTTGATGCAAGCAACGATGAGC
>DATKLV010000232.1:0-3780 GCA_035542255.1 Desulfomonilia bacterium
TTATGAATCGTTGGGACATCTTTGAGCGTGTCTATCTGATGGGCTATAGACCTGGCGCAACCATCCAGCGCGGCCTTCTCCTCTTCATCGAGTTCCATCTCAATGATCCGCCTTACACCGCTGCCGTCTACGATGCAGGGCAGCGCAAGGCAGGTGTTGCGATATCCGAATTCTCCATTCGGGCAGATGCTCAGAGGGAAGACCATTCCCCTGTCCAGGACCATGGATTCCACGATCTGAGCGATCACCTCTCCTGCCGCATTATATCCACTGTGGGTTTTCATGAGGTTTACAATGGAGCTACCGGCAGTGCGGGTGTTTACAATGATATTCGCCAGGTCGATATGACCCAGCAGGGCCCTCACAGGGATGCCGCCTATGTTGGCATAATTTAACAGAGGGATCATGTTGTCATCATGGGCACCTATGACGAGGGCCGCCACGCTCTCCACCGATACTGAAGCGGCCTGGGCGATGTAATACCTTAGGCGGATCATATCAAGTGAGCATCCAAGCCCCATGACATGCATATCCGGGCACAGGGTCTTGAGATACCAGGTGAGCACGTCCACCGGGTTCGTTATGAGCAGCACAAGGGCATCGGGACACAGGGAGGTAAGCGGGGGGGCCAGTGAGCCGATGACCTGAGCATTATGCCTGAGCAGATCGAGCCTGGTCATTCCCGCTGTGCGAGCGGATCCTGCGGTTATGACAACAATATCGCAGCCTGCGGCCTCATCGAGAGAAGAGCATCCGACGACGACCGAATCGCTGAGGTGGGAGGGCAGTGAATGGTTGATGTCCAGAGCCCTGCCAAGGGATAAACCGTTCATAGTGTCATAGAGGAAAACCGTTCCCAAACGCCTGGCTGCAATTGAAGCTGCACTTGAAGAACCCACCATGCCTGCACCGATAATGAGGATCTTGGATCTTTCCATGTTTTCTCTCTTTAACATCTCAGGTTACTTTTGCCCGGGCAATGAGACGGTTGAAGACGCAGGGGGCAAAACGTTTCAAGTAGACACCGACGAGTTCTTTCCCGCCGATCAGGGCTTCATCTTTGCCCTTCTCTATGGCCTTGATGATCTTCTCGGCACAGGCTTCAGGCAGCATGCCTTCCGCCTGAGCTTCGTCCATGACCCCATGGCAGGAACCATCACCACACAGGGCATTCAGCGATATGTTGGTTCGGACAAATCCAGGACATATGATTGAGACCTTGATCCCTTTAGTATGTACCTCTGCCCGCAGCGAGTCAAAAAAGCCGTGGAGGGCATGCTTTGATGCGGAATATGCCGAGCGCAGCGGTGTGCCGAACTTACCCACCAGGCTGCTTATGACCACGATTAGGCCGGAACCTCTTTCGAACATGGACGGCAGGACGGACTTGGTCAATGCCACGGTGCCGAAAAAGTTCGTCTCCATGATCCTGCGGTCCGTCTCTAGGGATGTCTGTGAAGCAAGGCTCCGCTGGGAGATGCCTCCGCTGTTGATGAGGAGGTCTATGCGGCCGAATCTGTCGAGCACCCTGACGACAGCATCCGAAAAGGTCGAGGGATCTTCAAGGTCGAGGGGGAGCACGAGGTGGCGCTGGGAGTTTGAGCAGCGGTCCCTGACCTCGATCAGCTTGTTCACATTACGTGCGGAGAGGACAAGATCGGCACCGAGACTGCTCAAACGAAAGGCCAGGGCTTCCCCGATCCCAGAGGATGCTCCGGTTATCCACACCACCTTGCCGGGAAAGAACATGGGGGACCTCCTTGACGAGATAAATTACTTTTCCGATTCCTTTTCTGTCCGGCCGCCTGTACCCTCATCTTCCGCAGTACCTTTGTTGTCCTTATCCATCTTGATGAGGCGCCTGGCTTCATCCTTCATGGCCTGATCGACCTTTTTTTTCACCTCTTTACCCTTGTTCATCACCTCACCGCCCACTGCCTTGTTGATGGTATCCGTGATCGTTTTCTTGGCATCGCTGCCCTCACAGCCGATGATGACGAGTGAACAGATGCAGATGAGTACCAGGAGCATACTCGAGAATGTCTTTCCGGACATATTTTTCATGGGCACCTCCTTTGGTCCGTTGTCAGTAGCTATATTTCAATTACATGATCTCTGCAAGATAGGCCCTTAATGCGCGGGTTGCACGCAGATGCACTGATTGCAGCGATTCGGCCCTTGCGTTTCTGACAAGCCGGCGCAGCCTTGTGCGGTCGGCCTTCGGGTAACGTTTTATCATGTCTTCAATAGGTTCATCTCCTCCGTTGATGAGTTCCCGGATAGACTCGTCAAGCCCACTGTCCGGGGGAACATGTGTCTCTCTCGGCTGGCCGAAGGCATCGAGCGCTTTTCTGATGGGAGAAGGATCCACCTTGCGCATGAGGACACCTATATGCTGCTTCTGCCTGCGCCTGGCCCCATGGGTGCGGACTTCTTTCGCATACAGAACGGCCTCCAGGAGCTCATGGGCTAGGCCGATCTTTTTCAGATATGCATTCGGGAGTTCCACGAGCCGTTCCCCGAGCTTCTGCAGCTCGATCATCTCTTTTTTGAGGCGGGTCTTGCTCTTCCTTTCCAACTGCTCTGGTGGTATCTGCTCTTCGAAGATCTCATCATCATATTTCATACTATATCACCTTTTCTGCCCGGTTATGATGTCCTTCTGACCCTTTTTACGCACCGGATCTCTTTCAACAAAGATCTTCCCTCCGGTAAAAGGATCAATGCCCGTGTAATACATGAGCGTAGAGTAGGTGGAAGGAGTGGGTGTGAAGATCTGCACCTGCTCGGGGGTCATCTTCAGGTGCCTGTTGATGAACGCCCTCAGCCGCTTCATGTCGTTTTCCGTACAGCCGGGATGGGCCGCGAGGAAGTAATAGGTGAGGAACTGCTTCTTGTTTTTTTCTCTTGAGTGCGAAAGGAAACGATCCCTGAATGAGAGCAGTGTTTCGATGCCGGTTTTACCCATCCTGTCGAGGACCTGCCTGTCGGCGTGTTCCGGGGCCAGCTTCATCTGCCCCGAGACATGATGCGCCGTGATCTCTCTTAGGTAGGCATCTCCGTTTTGACGGTCGGCACACACGAGGTCATGACGGATGCCGGAGGTGACGAATGCCTTTTTGACGCCGGGGAGGCTCCTCAGTTTTCTCAAGAGAGATATTTGACGTTCATGGTCCACATCAAGCTGTGGGCATATATGGGGGAACAGGCATCTCTTTTGCCTGCATAGACCGGTGTGTTTGTTCATGGTGCAGGAAAAACCATACATGTTGGCGGTAGGCCCCCCCACATCCTGGAGGTAACCCTTGAATGAGGGGTGCGAGGTAAGTCTTTCAGCCTCTGACAGGATGGATGCTTCGCTTCGAGACACCACGTATGCACCTTCATGCATGGATATGGAGCAGAAGTTGCACTGCCCCATGCAGCCCCGGTGAGTCCTCAGGGAGAAGCGGATGGTCTCTATGGCCTTCACCTCTCCCCGGGCGCGTTCATGCGGATGGGTCTCGTGCTCGTAATCGAGCTCGTAGACGGCATCCAGCTCATGCGCAGTCAGAATCGGCCACGGCGGGTTATGCACGAGGTGGCGGTTGCCATGCCGCTGGTACAGGCCTTTCCCGGTTACAGGGTCGTTGTTCTGATGAAATGTCCGGAACATATCAATAAATAAGGCAGTGTCCGTCGATACATCCTCAAAAGAAGGAAGCTCCAGGTAGCCCTTCGGCTTATACCCGCTGATGTAGCAGATGCCACGCATATCCTCGAAACCTGTCCCGGATCTCA
>DATKLV010000233.1:0-3347 GCA_035542255.1 Desulfomonilia bacterium
GCCTTGACGGAATCCCGGAGTGCATCAAAGTTGTATCCTCCCTCCAATGCATAGACGACCGGTGCATTCACCTTATCTGCCGCATCACGGATAAGGGCTGCCAGAGCGCCGAACCCCTTGGAACTGATCTCCATACCGCCTATGGGATCCATGGCATGAGCGTCAAATCCGGCGGAAACAAGTATCAGCCCTGGTTGAAAAGTATGGACAACGGGCACCATGATACGGCGATACAGGGCAACCATCTCACCATCCCCTTTACCGCCTCTCAAAGGACAATTTATCGTATACCCTTCAGCGCCTTTTGCCCCAGTCTCATGAAGTCGTCCACTTCCTGGATAGAAAGGGGACTGGTGAGAGGAAAAATAGAGGACATCTTTACTGCCGTAAAAACTGTCTTGTGTTCCATTGCCGTGATGCACATCAAAATCAATGATCATCACCTTTTTAACCCCGAATGTCTTAATGGCTTTACGTGCTGCAATGGCGACATTATTGAAAAGACAGAATCCCATAGCCTCATTTGAAACAGCATGATGGCCCGGAGGGCGAATGCTAGCGAATGCTCCGTCTATTTCACCTGTTAATGCCATTTCTACCAGGTTGATCACTGAACCTGCAGCATACAAGGCTGTTTCATAGGAATCTTCCGAACAAACTGTATCCGGATCGAGATCTACGTATCCCTTTGAGGCGCATGTGTGCCTCACGCTATCGATATAAGAACGCTCATGATTAAGCATAAGGTCTTCTATACTCGCCGGGGTAGGATCTATTATTGCAATCTCCGGGTCTTTTCTGGAGAAAAGCGTATGGATGTAATGTATCCTCATGGGGGCTTCAGGATGGTAGCCGCCGGTATCATGGTTCATGAAAAGCGGGTCGGAAACTATCCCTATCATAGTTCCCTTAAATGATGATATCGAGGGAATGAGAACACTGTGCGAACACGGTTGGGTATGATGAGCTCTGTCTTGTATCCTGAGCCGTCTCTATTCGACCGTAGGTCAACTCGTGAATAACCGATGCCTGTGAAATCATGGGGTCTACACCCAGTGTGGTGATCTCGGCATTTCTTGACACGATTAACCGTGAAGAGGTTACTGAAGGTTTTTCTTCGTTTGGTACAGTTAAATCGATGGTTTTGGTGGTTTTGGGCTTTTCGGTAACCCCTCGGTCCACCTTGACATACCTGAATTTTACGAAAGGGAGCTCAACCGCAATCCCTTTCATAGTGGGATATTGCGAGAATTGATCCTCATACGGCATCATATTATTCTATAAGCATCATGCGCATGTTTTGCAAGTCTAATTTTCACATTATCATATTGAATGTAATACATTATGATGTTACGATGAATATTATCTCATCACTAAGGAGGAATTGATATGAGGGGTGTTCTAAAGGTATTTCTCTGTCTTTGTGTATTTAGCATTTTCCCGCTGATCTTGGTCGCCGAAGATTTCATGGCAGAGGGGAATGCCTTATATGACAAAGGTAAATCGTCTAACTTTGAAAGCTACAAACTTTCCGGGGATATGTTTTCAAAGGCCCTCGATGCAAATCCCGGCAGCTATGAGGCCGCATGGAAGGCAGCACGCTCATACCGTGAGTTTGCAAATGAATCCAAAAAACACAATGCACCAAACTGGAAAACAACCTGTAAGGAATTTGGAAAGACGGGTATGAAATACGGAGAAAAGGCCATAGCACTCAATCCAAACGGCGTTGAGGGTAATTTCTGGTACGGGTGTTCGGTGGGCAACTACTCGGATGGTGTAAGTATCCTCACAGCCCTCAAAGAAGGGTTGAAGGACAAGACGCAGAGCAGTTTCGAAAAATCCTACCAGATCAACAAAATGTACACGGATGGCGGGCCTATCAAGGCCTTAGGTCGCTTTTGGTTTGTTCTTCCGTGGCCCCTCCAGGATAAGAAGCTCTCTCTGAAATATCTCAGAGAATTCCAGAAATCCTTCCCCAATGATGCCGAAGGCCAGGTATTCCTGGCTGAAACCCTTATGAAAACAGGGGATAAAGATGAGGCAAAAACACTGCTTCAAAAGGCATCTCAGGCATCTGCCTCGAGTGACAAGTATTTTGCCGACTGGGCGAAACGGTTGCTTGCAGATATGTGACGTTATCACGGTTATTATAAGAGCAGGCGCTGTCCCATCACAGAAGCGCCTGCTCTTTTAGAAGACTCGCGTCACAAAGACGACATAATCCCTACTGGACCAAGACCAAGCACGGGGCGGTTTACGAATATGCTTCAAAATCAAAGCATAAGACTGTGCGATGTTCATCTAAATGGTGATGAATGCCGTTTATGAAAACTTACAGGTCGGTATCAAAAGCAGATCTGCTCAGGGCAAGCAGAGATGCCTGGTCGAGCTTCCGCATGGTGCTGATGAGCTTCTTGACCTCGCGGTTTTCCTGGTCAGTAAACTCGATACCCATTCCCCTCTCAGGTTCGTACCTGACCACTTTTCCTTCAACATCAATGACCCTGCCCACATCAACTGCATCAAGGGTCATGCGCAGAACAGTGCCACGCTCCAGAGGTTTGGGAGTTTCAATATAGACCCCGCCGATACTGATGTTCCTCACCATGCCCTTAAGGACATTATTGTTGTTGTCCTGATACCTGGCCTCGATCTTCAATAGTTTTCTGGTAAAACGCCTTTTCTGCTTCTCTTTCATGCATACACCTTTACATGAAATGATTTCATCTAAGTTGCTTTTCGTCAGAACTCTCTCAGTTCTTAAATGATATTTTCCATGGCTATCTACGAAAAAGACTCATTTACCAATGCCAGGGGTTACTAGTCACTTTTCATCTTCCCCTCCCTGCATAATCAAGGTGTCCTGATGATCATAAGGAGGGTTGCAGCAGCACAGGATCTTTAAGGGATTCAATCCAATGTTCTCAATGCAATGGGGTGTGCCGGCCAGGATGAGGATGCTGTCTCCGGAGTTAACTTCAAATCTTTCACCTCCGAGTGTCATCCTGCCGTAGCCTTCCAGAATATGATAAATTTCCTGAGTTCCTGCATGGATATGGAGAACGGTGGTACTCCCCGGTTCAACTGTTGCCATTGCAAGACTCATCTTTGCTCCGGCGTGAATACAGGGATGGATAAGCTCAATAATGAGAGAGCCATCCTTAGTGATATAGGGTTCACTATCATTGATAGATATTTTCATGACGGAAAGGTTATCTGATACAGGATACCGTATCCAGAAAAATCTCAGCAATAAATCCGATTTCCCGATGCAGTATCTCTGCATCAGTGATTTTCGGCCCCCTTGACACCCACGAATTGAGACATACCATGTTAATGAGGGC
>DATKLV010000234.1:0-8871 GCA_035542255.1 Desulfomonilia bacterium
AGAACCTGCTCAAAGGACGGAAGCTCCTCGAATCCGTCGGGTTTTTCCCGCGATATGTAGCAGATTCCTTGCATGTCCCGGAAATCTTCCTTCCTGCTCATACGTTTCGCCAGCTCAGCCACGGGATATTCCCCCATACCGTAGACCAGCACATCCGCCTTTGCATCGAAGAGGATTGAGCGCCTTATGCCATCCGACCAGAAGTCATAGTGCGCTATGCGTCTGAGACTTGCCTCAATGCCGCCGAGCACGATTGGCTTATTTTCTCGGGAATATCGGCGGATCAGGTTTGCATAGACGATGACGGCCCTGTCGGGTCTCTTTGTGTTCAACCCGCCTGGCGTATAGTCATCTGATTTCCGTCTTTTTCTCAGGGGAGTGTAATTTGCAACCATGGAGTCGATGCTGCCTCCGGTTATTCCCCAGTAAAGGGCAGGCTCTCCGAGCCTCATGATGTCGGTCGACGATCGTATATCCGGTTGGGAAATGACCCCTACGCGGTACCCTGCCTTGAGCAGTACCTTACCGACGACTGCAACCCCGATATGGGGACTGTCGATGTATGCATCACCGGTTACCAGGATGACATCAAGGCCATCCCATCCCAGCGAAGCCATCTCTTCTTTTCTTGTGGGCAGGAACATGTGATTGTTATGCAGGATAGCACAGAGATACCGAATTCTCAAACCAAGTAGGTGTATACCCAGTCGAAGGTCAGCCCCATAACAGTTTCTTTGTTTCTATCCATATGGCCCACATGGCCGTTTCCAGGGATTATGCGCAGACGCTTCGTGCAGGTAAGGTAGAGAGGTGGAAGAAGCCGGGTCTCGTCATTTCAGACGGCGGACTTGGTGGGAACTGAAGCGATGGCGATGGAATTGATATAATCCCTGATACCCTCGGCAATAGTCTGGAAAGTCCACAGGCGTTTTTCATCGTTCATCTCAAGCAAAGTAATCCTGAAGCCTTTCCTGTTGCAGCAGAACCCGGTCAGCGGCACCACACAGACACCGGTGGAGCCTAAGAGGTAGTAGACAAAACGTTTGTCCACTTCCACGCCCTTTACCTTGTTCTCGATATACTCTAGGGCTTTTGCATTGGAGATGGGCAGGGTCTGGCGGTTGTTCAGGACCCCGTCCTCGAAGAGAACAGACAGATAGAAGGCGCCCTGAGGTTTATTCACCCGGATGCCTTCCACTTGGGAGAAGATCTCCCAGGCCTCTTGGGCCCGTTTTTCATACATGGCCCTCCTTGAGGCAAGATGCTCATCATAACGAGGGTCACCCATGACCAAGGGTATGGAATGCTGAGGCAGGCTCGTGGAGCAGACCTCCAGCATTTTGGCGTTGATGAGACTCTTGATGTACCGCTTGAAATGGAGCTTATCCTGATTGAAGACCTCTATCCATCCGCACCGGGCGCCGGGCCAGGGGTATTCCTTGGAAATGCCCCTGAGCGCGATTCCGGGGACGTCCGCAATGATCTCACTGAGATGCGCCGTCTTGGCACCGCCATAGACGAGCTTGGTGTATGTCTCGTCACAGACCATGAATACCTTGTAACGTCGGGCGATCTCCACCATCTTTACGAGGAGCTCCCGGGGATAGACCGCGCCTGTGGGGTTGTCCGGGTTGATAATGAGGATGCCCGCGATGGAATCGTTATATCTTATCTTGTTTTCCAGATCCGTCAGGTCGGGCATCCATCGGTTGTTCGGATCAAGTTCATAGGTGAGATGCTCATATCCCGAGTGGGCCGCTTCTGCGGAGGAGTGCGTCGAATATGCCGGTGACGGTCCTATCACCCTTGCCTCACGCTTGAGATAACCGAATATCTTGGCAATGGCATCGCCGATGCCGTCAAAGAATATGATGTCATCCTTGGTGACCTGATAGCCGCCGCGTTTGTTCACCATATCCGCCAGAAACTCGCGTGACTCGGCAACGCCCTGGGTGGCGACATACCCGTAGGTCTTGTCTTCGGACGCCAGCTTGATGACGATATCCTTGATCCACTGGGGAAGCTTCTCGCCTTTGGCGATAGGATCGCCTATGTTCTCCCAGGTGATCTCAACCCCCAGTTTCTCAAGTTCTTCGGCAAAAGAGACGATCTGCCGGATTTCATAGGTGAGCTGTTCAGCTCCTTCGTGTACGATGTTCCTTCTCATAATCGAAATCTCCCCTTTGTATTGCTCAAATAAGCCGTGTTAGGGGGTCATCTGATGGATACATAAATTAAAGATCGGTTGAATGCAACGTGTTTCTTGAACATCCATAAGAAGGAACATCTTTGTGGATCATCTGATAATCTATCAGGAACCGATAAGGGAAATTATTTGCGGCTTATCTTCCGCAGGTTTCCCACTGTTATTTTCCCATGAGAATGAAGCATTGTCCCAGAGCTCCATCCTGATGAAAACCTCAACACAGTCAGGGCAGAGCTGGGTGCCGCTGACCTTCTGGATGATCTCGAGGGCTTTGTCTCTGGGCATGCCCTTTCTATACGGCCTGTCACTCGCGAGTGCATGGTAGGTGTCTCCCACAGCGGTAATCCTGGCCCACAGTGGTATGGAATCCCCACGGAGGCCTTCAGGATACCCTTTGCCGTCCATGCGTTCATGATGGTACAGGACTATGGGGATAATCGGTGCAAGCGAAGGCACGGGTCTCAGGATCTCTGCTCCTATTACGGGGTGCCGCTGGATGATCGCGAACTCTTCATCGGTGAGTTTTCCGGGCTTGAGCAAGACGCTGTCTATTACACCGATTTTGCCGAGGTCATGCAGTTTGCCGCCAAGGCGTATGAGCTCTATTTCTTCCAGTGATATACCCATCTGTAATGCGATCTTCGTGGCAATGTCCGATACCGCTTCCGAATGGCCTCTGGTGTAGGAGTCCCTTGCCTCGAGGGCGTTACACAGACTTGTTATACTTGCCAGGATGAGCCTCTGCTCGATCTCGAGCCGTTCCTTCTCCTTCTGGAGGAGCAGGAGCTGGTCGGAAAGCAGTTTTTCAACGGTGATCACGAGTTGTTCCACATTGAACGGCTTCACGAGATAGGAATCGGCCCCAAGCTGGAGCATCCGCCTCATAATAGGACGCTGATTGTTGGCACTCATCACCACAAAGGGGATGGTTGCGAGAACAGGGTCTGCATGAACTGCCTGACAAAAGGTTTCGCCGTTCATTTCGGGCATATCGATATCACTCAGAATAAGATCCGGTTTCTTATCTCTGAGAAGCTCCAGGGCCACTCTTCCGTTTTCCGCCTGGATAATTGTAAAGCCTGCATCCTTGAGACTTTTGCTCACCAGAGATCGTACGGTTGGGGAATCATCCACAACCAGGATGAGACGGCCCCTCTGGAATGTGGCCTTGAGGAGGATGTTGCTAATTGATTCAAGCAGCGCCTCTTTAGTCTGTGATTTTTGTATGCAGGCAGTGGCCCCTGCCTGGTATCCCCGCTGGATTCCATCCTCAGTATCCAGGGAGTCCAGGATAACAACAGAAATCTGTTGAGTGCGCTGGTTGGTCTTTAGTCTCTTGCAGAGTTCGATCCCGCCGATCCTGGGCAGATCGACATCGGCGATCACCAGGTCAATATCCTCTGAAAATAAGCATTCGAGGGCCTGCTCTCCGTCATCAGCAAGTGATACAAGAACGCCTGACTCGCTGAGTTCGCGTGAGAGGAAGCTGCGTACTACCGCGCTTGCATCGGCAACGAGTATATGGATTCCTTTGGGAAGTCCAAGATTGCTCGTCATATGCAGATCTCAAAAACCATGATGGTGTTCAATCTCACCATGTTCTAGGGCCCACTCCTCTCAAGACACACCACATCCACACCTCCATGTATCTATCGGATGGAAAAGACGGTTTCATGAGATAAAGAGTGTTTACTATTCTTCTTCGGTGTAAGCGGTATCTATCCACGCCTTGAGAACGGCCTGCAGGAGAGTTGCCAGAGGGATGGCAAAGACCAGTCCCCAGAATCCCCAGATTCCGCCGAATACAAGGATGGAGATAATGATTGCAACGGGATGGATCTTCACCACTTTTGAAAGGAGAAGAGGGGCGATGAGGTAACCATCGAGGGCATGTAGGATAAGGTAGGCAATGACGGTATAGAGCAGGTTAGCGCTTATGCCCCATTGGAAGAATGCAAGCAATGCAACCGGAATGAACATGACAGCAGCTCCTACATATGGCACCAACACGGCAAGTCCTATGAAAAGTGATATGATTATGGAATATTTCAGTCCTATTATCGCTAAAGCCAGGTAGTTCATGAGCCATACAAAGAGGATTTCAAGGATCTTCCCCCTGAGATAATTGAAGAACTGATCATACACTTCTTTCCCCACCTTGATTGCAAGTCCTCGTTCTTCTGGTAAAAGTCTCTTAAACCAATCCAGGAGCAGTTCCTTGTCCTTGAGAAAAAAGAACACCAGGAACGGCACAAGGATGAGGTATATGATGATGGAGATTATCCCCCGCACGGATGAAACGGATATCTGAATGATGTTTTTCCCTAGATCAGTGAACTCGGATGCTAAAAGTGCGATAAATTGGTTTATCCTTTCATCGGAGATGACGCCGGGGTATTTTTGAGGAAGCAGAAGCAACTCACTCTTTACCCTCGTTACTATGGTTGGAAGATCCTGGACGAGTTGGCCTATCTGATGTGAGATCAGCGGGAGCAATATGATCAGCAGGTCTAAAAAGAAGGCCAGAAAGAGCAGGAATACAAGATAGACACCTGACTTCCTGGGTAAATGAAAACGCTTCAGCCATTCGATCAAACTGTCCAGCAGCAATGCAATGAGGATGGATAGAAACACAGGCATGAGCATCTTGCCGAATAAAAGCATCAACAAAAAGCCAGCCAAGAGTAAAAAGATGAGGATCATGAACTGGGGGTCTGAAAAATATTGCTTGACCCATCTGCGCAACACCTGCTTCATGACGCATCACCTATGCATATGCTTATAAAATGATAATAGCTTTGAGGAGTTGTCCATTCCCAATGTTTCGTCACTTCGTTGATGCAACTTGAAACACGAGACTCGATAAGATGGGTTTCACTATCCTCCTCCTTATGGACAAGTGTGCTCGCAAGCAGTTTGCTGCATGTATCGGCTTTTTTATTATCAATTGAACTCGCATGTTGCATCTTTGCCGATCACTGACATACATATGAAGCAGGATATGCAGGTAAGAGTCGGGGCCAAGGGCAAGGTGCCGCCCCTTGAGCCCCCATGTGTTTATATACAAAGTTTTATTTGCCGAGCATTTTTTCTTTCAGATCCGCCTGAGCGGGTTTATCACAGAGCCAGATGCCGAACAGTGCTTTTTTGAAGTCCAGCCCCTGAATCGTCGATGATAAAGACCCATTCTTGTAGACCTCTACGCCCTTACCCGGAACATAGGCAATTTCGAAGACGTCACCCTTGTTAAGCTTGGCCTTGAAGACGTTTATGAAAGACTCGATCTTGCTCTTTAAGGGTGCGACATTACCCTTGGTGGAGTTTTCAAACCCCTCTCTGACTGCGCTTTCCATCTTGTCACTGGTCACAAGCCCTGATATCATAACAAGTCTGATCGCCATTGGCTCATCGGCAGCCATTATTTTTTCTGCATCGCTGCCCTTCTGTTTCAGGTAAAGACCGCCCACGTAGGCCTTGATGAAGAATTTTGTTCTTACACCTGCACCATTAAGAACCAGGTCGTTTCCGTCTGCCTTGATAGTGTCAGGCATCTTGACACCAGCGATTTCGATTGCGAACGCCGATGAAGCTAAGAAAAACATTGCAAACACAAGAATAAGAACTTTTCTAAGAACCATAATTTCCTCCTCGTTCTATTGGGATTACCGCTTATGGGATAAGCGTCACCATAACATTCTGGAATGAGGTCGAACCAGATAGACCTCATTTCCATTCACCCGTTGGTGAGAGGGGTGAAAGTTAAACATATATTCCTTTTTAACCTTTTCTCACTACATTTTTCAAGCAGGAATCAGCCAACCCTTTTTATATTGCCCGGATACATGGTTTGCAGGTGCCTGAGGGTTATCTCGTCTCATTTATACTTCCATCATGTTCCTTTTCACCTAACGGGGTCAGCTCGACAACAGTAGCACCCCATCCGCCTTCCCCCTCGGATGCAAGCCGATAAGAGGCAACCCATGGCAGTTTTTCAAGAATCGCATGGACCATTCTCCTCAAGGTGCCGGTACCCTTTCCGTGTATTATCCTCACTGAGAGGATACCGCGTTCGCGGCATTCTTCAAGATAATCGGGTATGAGCTCTTTCACGGATTTCGGCTGGAACATATGAAGGTCCAGGATCCCATCCACGACAAGCTCATGAAATTCATCAGCATTTTCTTCGGGGAACCCATTCGTATCATGGTTGTCAGGTATGGGATGGAGGTTATTGCTGTTGAGCATATCTTTCCTGCAATGGTATTTTAACCACGTTCTTATGTTGACAACGAGAGCGGTCAGGGATTCTCTCAGGAATTGACTCGGCATGACCCTGTGAGGCCCAGTGCCTCGTAGATCTTCAAAGTGGCCTGTGCATTGTTGAGGGTGTAGAAATGGATTCCTCTGACCCTATTGTCGATGAGGTTTTTCACCTGCTTTGTGGCCCACTCGATACCTATTTTCTCAATATCATCAGCCGATTCCGTCCGGCTTACTGATTTCAAAAGGGCATAAGGGAATCTTGCTCTTGCAGCCAGCTCAGCCATTCTGAACATCCCCTTCTTGGTGAGAATAGGCATGATTCCGGCGATGATGGGGATATGTATCCCGGCAAGCTCACAACGTTCACAGAAATCGTAGAAGTCCCTGTTGTCGAAAAACAGCTGGGTTATGATGTAATCGGCGCCTTCATCCACCTTGGCTTTCAGGTAGTCGATTTCCTTGAGCCGATTAGGGGCCTCTGGATGGCCTTCAGGGAAACCTGCAACACCGATGCTCATCTGAGGGAAGTGCCTCTTGATGAATGTGACAAGGTCTGCGGCATAGGTGAATCCGTCCGGTGGAGCGGACCAACCGACGTGGCCTGCAGGCGGATCACCCCGCAGAGCCAGGATATTCTCGATACCGTTTTCATTATAACGGTTCAAAATAGCTAGGATATCCTGTCTGGTGGACTCTACACAGGTAAGGTGAGAAATCACCGTAAGGTCGGTCTGTTTTTTAATGCGCACAACAAGCTTATGAGTGTTCTCGCGTGTGGAACCGCCTGCACCATAGGTGACGCTGACCCACGACGGCTTAAGCGGCACAAGATCGGCGACGGTAAGGTAAAGATGCTCCCAAGCCTCATCGCTTTTGGGCGGGAAAAATTCAAAGCTGAAGGTGGTGGGCGTGCAACCCAAGATATCTCTTATGAGCATCGTACAGTATCCTTATATCTATATACAAGCCAGTCCCCAGAACTATAAGACTTCTCGGTAAATTGCAAGAATCAGATCAAGACAGGAATACTAAGGCCTTTGCAATGGGGGCAGGTATCTCAAATGCGCGGCCCTGGAGATACTTCTTGGCCAAGAGATCAACCCATTGCCGGGAGGCGCTTACTTCATTCGATAATATAAGTCGCCGGTCACCATCGGTGATTATCTCGTATTTTGCTGCTTTCAGGATAATCGGCTCGGTCTCACCTCTGAGAAGGAGTTCTACCACCAGGGATCTGTTCGATGAATCAAACTCGATGGCATTGATGTGTCCGAATTCTGCGATATACTTCTCGGCAAACAACTTGATGGCAGAGGAAACTGCCAAGTCCCTACCACCTTTCAGGGTATTTTTCATAAAATCCATTGAGAAACCTCAGATGAAAACAGGGGTGTTCATCCTAACTGCGGATTTCCATCATCTTCCATACCCGTCGGGATTACATGACTGCCATCTCCATGTGTCGGCACACATTTCATCTATCCCGCGCTTGGCTCTCCACCCGAGTTCTCTGTTCGCCGCTGAAGGATCTGCATAGCAGGCCGCTATGTCTCCATCCCTTCTCCCTACGAACTGAAAGCGGATCTTTCTTCCGCATGCCTTTTCAAAGGCGCGCACAACCTCCAGTACCGTGTATCCCCGGCCCGTACCGAGATTATAGGTAATGACCCCGCACCCGGCCAGGAGCTTCTGGAGGGCATTAATATGGCCTTGTGCCAGGTCAACCACATGGATGTAGTCCCGGACCCCGGTTCCATCAGAAGTCGGATAGTCATTGCCGAATACCCGCAGCTCAGGCAGCCTTCCAATTGCCACCTGTGCGATATAAGGGACCAGGTTGTTTGGAATGCCTTGGGGATCTTCACCGATGCGGCCGCTTGCGTGGGCACCTATCGGATTAAAGTAGCGCAGAAGGGCGATGTTCCATGATGTGTCGGATAGGGAGATATCCTTCAGGATTTCTTCGATCATCAACTTGGTCCGGCCATAGGGGTTGGTCGGCCCAAGGGGGAAATTTTCCTGGATAGGAACGGTTTCTGGGTCGCCATAAACCGTAGCGGATGAGCTGAACACGATATTCTTCACCGAGCGCTCTGTCATGACCTCGCATAGGATTATTGTCCCGGTAATGTTGTTGTGGTAGTACTTCAAGGGAATGCCGACCGATTCTCCCACGGCCTTGAGCCCTGCAAAATGGATTACGGCATCGATATGATATCTCGTGAAAATATCCACCAGCGCCTTCCGGTCAAGGAGGTCTGCGCAGTGGAATGATAAGGATTTTCCTGTGATTTCCTGCACCCTTTTAAGGGATTCTTCTTTGGAGTTCATGAGGTTGTCCACGACGACAACCTCGTATCCGGCCTCCAGGAGTTCAAGGCAAGTATGACTTCCGATGTAAC
>DATKLV010000235.1:0-6151 GCA_035542255.1 Desulfomonilia bacterium
CGCCGTGACGGGAAAGGACCCCCATGAGCTCTACCGGGAGCTGGAGGCCCTATACGGCGCCTTTGCCTACGAGCGCATAGATGTGACGGCAAGTCCTTCCCAGAAGTCGGTTCTCGCTAAGATCTCCCCGGAGCTCATCGACAGCAAGGGTCAACTGGCAGGTGATGCGATCGTATCGATACTCACTTCGGCGCCGGCAAATAGTTCACCCATCGGGGGTATCAAGGTGATAACCGAAGGCGGTTGGTTTGCAGCGCGTCCCTCAGGCACCGAGGATATATACAAGATCTATGCGGAGAGCTTTAAAGGTTCCGAGCACCTGAAACAGCTGCAGGATGGCGCGCGGGTAATTATCAACCAGGCCTTTGCAAAGGCAGGGATCTGATGCCGCCATCATGCACATTCATTGCCGAAATATGGTTTCGTGGGGCTCAGGTAAAGTATGATATATAAGGGGTTGATATCTGATGGATAGACCGCCCTCAGGCTCCCAGTTTTCACCAAGCCGTATCACCATGGGTCGGGTGCTCGTGGATCTCGGAAAGTACTTCGTTTTCATGTCACTGCTTATTTTCCTCATAGTCAAGGGTACTGCAACACTCGGGTATCGTTGGCAGTGGTACCGGGTGCCCAGGTACCTCTTCTCCTTCACGGATACCGGTTTTATCGCGGGGCCGCTGCTCAAGGGGCTTGTCGTCACTCTGCACATAACCGGTGTGAGCCTTGTCCTGGCATTTTCCATCGGCCTTGTTGCGGTGCTGCTGAGGCTGTCGAGTTCGTTTTCAGCAAGGGCTATTGCAAGGGCGTACCTGGAGCTTATACGAAACACCCCGCTGCTCATTCAGCTCTTCCTGCTCTACTTCGTCATTTCCCCCATCGTCGGCATCAGGGCCTTTGCATCCGCGGTCCTGGCACTGAGCCTCTTCGAGGGCGCCTATATCTCGGAGATCTTCCGGGCCGGGATCGAGTCCATCCCGAAGGGGCAGTGGGAGGCTTCCCTGAGTACCGGACTTACTCTGTACGAAGTCTACCGGTTCGTGATCCTCCCGCAGGCGGTGAGGCGTATACTGCCGCCGCTCACGAGCCAGGCCGTCTCGCTCATCAAGGACTCGGCGCTGGTGAGCACCATTGCCATCTACGACCTGACCATGCAGGGACAGGCCATCGTGTCCGAGACCTTTCTCGTTTTTGAGGTCTGGTTGACCGTTGCGGCTGTTTACCTTGTCATCACCATAAGCCTCTCGACGTTTGCGCATGAGATGGAGAAGCGCATGAAGAGGATCCCTGCATAGTATATAAGAAAGGAGGAGGTCATGATTTCTGAAAGCAAAAAATTTGTTACCACAGCGGTTTTCGTCCTCATTATCCTGGCATGTGCATGTTTGTTGACGGCTGCCAAGAGCGTCAGAGACGATCTTACAAGCCAGAGCACCATCGAGCAGGTCCTTCAGAGGGGTGTGCTCCGGGTGGGGATGTCCACCTTTGTGCCTTGGGCCATGAAGGATAAACAAGGCAACCTTGCCGGCTTCGAAATCGACGTGGCGAAAAGGCTCGCCCAGGATATGGGCGTCAAGGTGGAATTCGTGCCCACCAAGTGGTCGGGCATCCTGCCGGCTCTACTCACCGGCAAATTCGATATCATCATAGGCGGCATGGGCATCACTCCCGAACGCAACCTCAAGGTGAACTTCTCCATGCCGTATGACTATACGGGCATGTCCGTTGTCGCCAGCAAGAAGCTCGCCAAAGGCTTCAAGTCACTCGCTGATTTCAACAGGGCTGACGTCACCATCGCGGCCAGGATCGGGACCACGGCTGCGGCGGCGGCCAAGAAGTTCGCACCGAAAGCCAATCTCAGGCTCTTCGACGACGAGTCCCAGGCGGTCCAGGAGCTCCTCAACGGACGCGTGCATGCATTGATAGCATCAGCCCCCTTGCCGGCCTTCCAGGCCCTCGAGTATCCGGACAAGCTCTTTCTTCCTCTGAAGGAAAACTTCACGCGCGAGCCCATCGGGTTTGCAGTGGTCAAAGGCGATGTGGATACGCTCAACTTTCTGAACAGCTGGATAATCGTCGTGGAGGCGGAAGGCTGGCTCAAGGACCGCAAGCACTACTGGTTCGAGACCAAGGAATGGAAGAGTTCCATAGAATAATTGAAGGCGGCTGAGCCTGCCGTTGAGAACTTATCGTATCCCTTAAAAGGGAGGGTCCTCATGGCAGCACAGGGAGCATAGGTGGAGAGAAGGCTCAGGTTCACGGTACTCGATGCGATAATACTGCTCGTGCTTGCAGCCTTCTCTTTCTGGATCGCGCACCGGATAAGGGTGGACCTCCGCTACAACTGGCACTGGAATATAATACCCCAGTACATCTTCAGGTATGACCGGGCGAAAGGCGAATGGGTCCCCAATCTCCTCATGCAGGGTTTCTTCACCACCATCAGGCTCAGCATATGGTCGACTTTTCTGGCAACGATCATAGGGGTCGTCATGGCCCTGTTCAGGGTCAGCATGAGCCTTTTCCGACGGATGGTAGGCAGGACCTATGTCGAGCTCATAAGGAACATGCCGCCCCTGGTGCTCGTATTCATCGTCTATTACTTCATCAGCGACCAGATCATAAGGGCTATCGGCATGGACGCATTCCTCCTGTCGCTTGGTCCGGGGGCGCAGAGATTCCTGTCGATCTGCTTCGGCCCTCCTTCGCAGCTGCCGGTCTTCGCGTCCGCCGTTGCAATGCTAGCCCTCTATGAGGGGGCGTACATCACCGAGATCGTGCGTGCAGGGATAGGCTCGATCGATAGGGGTCAGTGGGAGGCATCGAGTGCGCAGGGATTAACCAAGTGGCAGCAGATGCGGCATATCATATTCCCCCAGGCAACGGTACGCATACTGCCGCCTCTTGCAGGCCAGGTGATCTCCACCATAAAGGATTCGGCCATCGTCTCGGTCATATCCATCCAGGAGCTTACCTTCCAGGGCCTCGAGATCATGTCGGCCACCTATCGCACCTTTGAGATCTGGATCACCATTACGGCCATGTATTTCTTCCTGACCTTTGCATGCTCCCTGGCTGTGAGACGGATGGAAACGGCCATGCAGAAGAAGTAGTATAGAGGGAATTACTTTGCATCCAGGACCCTGCGGGTGATAGTTGCGAGGCTGCCTGCCTCCAAGGGCTTCAAGATGAACTCTCGTATGCCGATTCTTGCAATATCCTTATCCGAGATCGTACTGCTGTATCCGGAGCACATGATGATCGGTATGTCGGGCCGTATCTCGATGAGTTTTTGAGCAAGCTTGTCACCGGTCATACCCGGCATGGTCATGTCGGTGATCACCAAATCAAACCCTGCCGGGTCCTTACGGAACAGATCCAGGGCCTCCATGCTGCTGGTCCGGGTAACCACGCTGTAACCGAGGTTGCCAAGAATCTTTTCCACCATCTTGGTCAGGACGAGCTCATCATCGACAAAGAGGATACGTTCTGTTCCCACAGGAAGGTCTTTCCAGGGTCGGGACCTGGACGGCTCTTTCTCTGATCCTATCCGGGGGAAATAGATGTCGAAAGAGGTTCCCCCCCCGGTTACGCTCCGGCACACGACCGCTCCTCCATGGCTTTTCACTATGCCGTGAACGACCGAGAGGCCGAGACCTGTCCCTCGGCCTTGTTCCTTGGTGGTGAAATAGGGCTCGAAGATCCGCTCGACGATCTCAGGACTCATGCCATGACCCGTATCGCTGACAGTCAACTGGAGGTAGGGACCCGGAGTCAGCCCGATTGTACGGGCTGCGCTATGGTCCATGTCCACACGCCTCAGGCCCACCTCCAGCACCCCGCCTCTTTCTTCCATGGCATGGGCGGCATTGGTACAGAGGTTTATCATGATCTGGTGGATCTGGGTCTGATTCGACATAACCAGCCCTGAATCGACGAGGTTCTGCCGGATCTCAATGGTCGTGGGTATCATCGAGCGCAACATCCTGAGCGATTCCTTCACGACGATGTGCAGCGCAAGAGGTGATCGGGTCGCCTCCGACTTGCGGCTGAAGGTAAGGATCTGGCCGACCAGGTCCTTGGCCCTGTCTCCTGCCTTCAAGACCTCCTTGAGATCTCTCATGGCCTTGGCTGGATCTGAAAGGTTATCCATGGCCAGTTGAGAGTATCCGATGATGGCCATGAGGATGTTGTTGAAATCGTGGGCAATGCCCCCGGCAAGGGTCCCTATGGCCTCCATCTTCTGGGCCTGGGTGAGCTGGTCCTGGAGTCTCTCCCGTTCCTGCTCCGAGTTTTTGCGCTCGGTGATGTTTCGGACAATGGTGATGATCCTGGCGACCTTGTCTCCTTCGAAGACAGGGATCTTTCGAGTCTCCGTATAGATTTTGGCGTCATCCAACATGGTTTCCTCTTCCGTGACGAGAGGCTCACCCGTTGTGAATACCTTCTCATACTCGTCACGTAACACGGCGGGAAGGAAGGGGTAGAGCTCGAATATCGTCTTCCCTTCAGGTTCTTCATGGATATCCAGCTCCCGGTTCCATTTTTTGAATGCCTTATTCATGAGCAAGATATGAAGATCTCTGTCAACCACATGGAGTGCATCGGACATGGCGTCCACCGTGGCACGGTATTCTTTCTCGCTGTCCTGGACAGCCTTCTCAGCCTGCCGGCGTCTGGTTATATCACGTGAGACCCCGTGGAGGCCGATTATCTTTCCCTCATCATCACGGATTGCGCTGATGAGGTTTTCCATCAAAACACTGGACCCGTCTTTGCGTAAGTATTCAAGATCCACACTCACGGTTCTGTCCGGGTCGACTCCTCCCTCCTTTTCCAGCTTGAGTTGATCATAAAGCAGGTCTCGGGCGATCTTGAGAGATGCAGGGGTCAACCTCTCCGTCACTGTCTGCTTCATGCGTTCTTCCTGGGTGAACCCGAGGACTTTCTCAACCGAGGGGCTGATGTAGGTTATCTCAAGATTCAAGCCCGTAGTCCAGACGATGTCCTCCATTTTTTCGGTCAGCAGCCGATATTTGGATTCACTCTGCCTGAGGTCGTGAACCGCCTTCCTTCGCTCGCTGATGTCCCTGCAGAGGGTTATGATCTTCCGGACTCCGCCCAGTTCCACCACCGATGCATTGATCTCTATGGGGGTGATGTTCCCCTGGGCATCGGTATAGTCTATCTCGAGATTCCTGATATAGCCCTGCCGGAAGCATCGCTTGACCGCGGCCTCGTTCTTTTCTCTTTCGTTGCTTGCCGTCCATTCTATGACGCTCCTTCCCAGTATCTCCTTGAGGTCGTGGCGCCCGGTCAGCCGGACGTACTCAGAGTTGGCATCGATGACCTGTCCTTCATGATCGATGATGACGAAGCCGGTGTCGGTCGTCTCGACAAGTGCCCGGTATTTCCTCTCGCTCTCCTTGAGGTTCTGCTCGGCAGTTTCCCTTTCATGGGCCTCTTCCTTCAGGAGGAGGTTGGTCTTTATCAGCTCCGTTGTCTTCGCCCTCACCTGGTTCCGCAGGATGAGGCTGAAGAGGATGAGAAGGAGAAAGGCTGCTGCCGCCAATCCGAGGACGATCCACAGGTACCTGATGTATGTTGGTCTCAGGAGGCTCTCGCCCAACCGCAAGGCCGTTATCTCTTTGAATGGGGCGCCTCCTACCTGAGCCCCCTGACATGCCCCTGACCCGCAGAGGAGACAGGAGAGAATAACCACCAACCCTATGATGCAGTTCCTGTATACCTCCCTCGTCATATTAGGTGAATAATATGTGGCAGACAGTGATTGTAAAGGTCTTCTCCTCTGAGCGAACCGGCTGTGCATGCTAAGTTTGTTTTCACCGGCACGCTTCATGGACTCCCCTTTAGGTGATTATACCCGGGCATTTCTCCCTTATCGGAATTTCAGAATCGGCCATCCACTCTTAATGGCCGCTTTCCGGAGCTCTTCTGTGGGCTCGACGGCAAAGGCATGACCCACGAGCCTGAGCAGAGGGATGTCCGCCTGGTGGTTGCCGTAGGCAGAGGATGCGGATAGGTCCAATCCGAGATCGTCGGCAAGCCTCTTTGCGCTGTCCCTCTTGTGGCTGTCCGTACAGATCGGTCCCACGGTTCTGCCTGTTAGGATGCCGTCGGGCCTCACCTCCAG
>DATKLV010000236.1:0-6607 GCA_035542255.1 Desulfomonilia bacterium
GCTTGATCTTTTGCTGTACCTCATTGAAAAGAACCGGTTTACCTTGCACGATCTGGAGGTTACACCCATCATCGATCAGTACCTGGCTTATATTGAGCAGGTAAGGTCGCTGGATATCTCACTGGCCGGCGAATTTCTCGACATGGCCTCGTACCTTATCTGGCTGAAGTCGCGTCTCTTGTTGCCGGACGAGTCTGCCCGCACGGATGAGGAGGGGAAGAACCCTGTGGAAGAGCTCAAGGAGATGCTGCTTGCCTACCAGGCCATCAAGGCGGCTTCCCGTGAGCTCGGCATGAAATCGATGCTCTACTGGGATATTTTCCCCAAGGGAGCTTCCGCTGAGGAGAGAGACGTTTTCCGGACAAGTCTGGGCCCCTTGATGGAGGCGATCCAGGCCATCAATGCACGTACCAGGAAGCTTGTCATGGATGTCATACCCATGCGTTTTTCCATCCAGGAGATCATGGCCCGCATCCAGACTCTCTTTACCGGGAAAAAGAAGATCGCACTTTCGGAGGCAGCCCCTTCAGGGGAAAAGATGGAAATAATAGGCGCCTTCATGGCGGCCCTCGAGATGTCGAAACTGAGCATTATAACATTGTTCCAGAAGGGCCTGTTCTCTACCATCTACCTGGTCAAGAGGGCAGGGAAGCACTGAGGTTGACCGCATGTCCGTGAGGCAGACAGGGGGCAGTTAAGGATGCGAAATCGGGAGATCATCGAGGCGCTCATATTTTCGTCCGGCAGTGCGCTTTCCGCCAGGGACATCATGAAGATCCTGCCGGGATCATCCCGTGAAGAGATAGAACGATGCGTGGAAGAGCTCAACGGCATCTATGAGGCTTCCAACCGGAGCTTCAGGATACACCTTGTTGCGACCGGGTATATGTTTGTGACACTGAGTGAGTATGCATCCTATTTGAGGCAGCTTGTGACCCCTGTCAGGCTCACCAGTGCTTCGCTGGAGGTACTCGCGATCATCGCGTATAAAGGACCCTGTTCCAAACAGACCATAGACGGAGTACGGGGCGTGGATTCCTCCTCCAGTCTCAAGCAGCTCATCAAACACCAGCTCATCGACATCAAGTCCGGCAAACCCATGATGTACTACACGACGGACAAGTTTCTCGAGGTCTTCGGCCTCACATCCCTCAATGATCTGCCGGACATTACCCAGTTTGAAGAGGTGTTCGGAGGCGGCTGATTCCGTTTCGGATTATGAAGGTATGTCCAAGGGCTTGCGCACGCTCAAAAACAGATTTACACCCTCAGGCTCCTTCTCCACCAGCACGATCGGATTCCTGGGGAGATCCGAAGCAAGTCCTTTGAGTTCATGCTCGCCACGATGGATCAGGAACCACTCGGCCCCGTATTCCATAATGAATTTCTGGGGGTTGTACGGGCCGAAGTTCCCGATGACCAGGAGGCCGCCCGGCTTGAGGAAACCGTATAACTTATGTATGAGCCTGATTGATGCCCTGTCGGAGAGGTAATCAAAGAGTCCTGCAGTGTAGACGAAGTCGAGATCAACATAGAGCTCTTTGCTGTTGATCTTCTCAACGATGAGCCGCTTGATGTTGTCCTGCTCGTAATACACAATCAGCTCCGGGTTGCCCGTCACCAGCGGATCTAGCCGGGCCTTTGCGTCTTCAAGGGCGAGGATGTCCTGATCCATGGCGATGTATTCAAGCGTAAATCCCAGGGTCTTGCCCTCGATGCCCTTGAGCAGATCCGCAAACTCATGGGTTGGGCCGCAGGCCACGCTCATTATCTTAAGATCCCTGGATGATGTATTATCTCCAATAAGATTTTTCAGCTTTTTATAGAGGTAAGTCCTTCGGTTTCTCACGGCCCGTGATGCCGTGCCTTCGCAATCGATCTTGTTCAGGACCTGGGAGAACAGATCGTCGCCTTCAAAGGCGTTGCGATAGATGATATTCATCATCTCATAGTCGCCTGCGTATCCCAGCGGCTTTGTCATGCTCCTGTTGAAGAGCTTTGACTTCGACAGGTAATTTCTCAGTCGTTTCTGGAAGAATTCTCTGTGAATATAATGTTGCTTGGGGTCGGTGAACCTTTCGATGATCTTGGTGAAATGGTCATAATAGCGGTTCAGCTCATCGAAGAGTGCATCAAATGCAAGCTCGCGCAGCGTCTCTACAAGAGCACCCTGGATGGCTTCCTCTTCAAGGTGTATGGCCTCCAGGTCATGGCCCATCCTTTCCTGAAATCCATCAAGGATAAACTGGACATGAGACGTGAGGTTGACAAACTCGGGATCGAGGTTTTCCTCGATAGCCATGGCCTGGGCAAAGTCAAGGAAATCATTCTGCAGCTTGGTGATCTTGTCGACCTTTATGATGGAATAGACATCCATGGTCTTCTCGTTGTAGGAGCATCCGATGCACGATACCGCCTTGCCGTCTTGGTCCTCGTCCTGGATATGGATGATGGTGGCGCTGGATGAGTGCACTTCCAAATCGAATGAGTAGAACTTCAGATCAGGGATAATATCGCCGATCTTTAGGAGCAGGCTGCCGTCTTCGAGGTAGAATGACACTCCGGAACGTGAATAATCCTTGACCAGGCAGGTATGTCCTATCTTCTGGAAGTCATGGAAGACCACGGTCTTGCTGAGATCGTTTGACTCCACCGTATATCTCAGATCACGCTTGAGCCGCACCCACATCCCCCTTCATGAATATTGCAACACTACTTTAGGTAAGCACATCCTCTTCTCTGTTAAATACATAAATACTCTGTCACCCTGAGCAAAAGCGAAGGGTCTCAAAAGAGAGATTCTTCGCTATGCTCAGAACGACTATAGTATATAATTCGCAGAGTTCAATATATTCTTACCTCAAAAATCCGGGTTTTTTTATTGCGCGCACTCGCTCATGTCGCCGCCGAGTTTGTCCATTGCATGGGGGAGAGCGGGTGTTATGCTTTCGAGGCACTCCCTTACAGCCCTGGGACTGCCCGGGAGATTGACGATGAGTGTGTGTTTCCTCACTCCCACAACCGCTCTGGAGATCATGGCGTGGGGGGTCTTCTTCAGGCTCTCCGTACGCATAACCTCCTCCATGCCGGGCACGCGTTTATCGATAACCGACAGGGTGGCCTCAGGGGTCACATCCCTGGGCGAGAGCCCGGTGCCTCCCGTAGTGACGATGATATCGAGGCGGTGATCATCACACCAGGAAATGAGGCGTTTCCGTATGATATCATAATCATCGGGAATGATCTCGACCATCTCCACCTGTATGCCGAGCCCGATGAGGATATCACGGATGATGGGTCCGCTGAGGTCCTGGCGGAGCCCTTCCGAGCCCTTGTCGCTCAAGGTGAGGACTCCGGCCTTCTTCACCGCTTTACTTCCTTGAGTCTGCCCTGAGCCGCTATAATCAGCGGCCTGGGTACGCCTCTGCTCTTTGCCAGCAGAGCGAGGTCCCGCTGGTTCAGGTAGGTGATCTGGGCCATGGCGATGGAGAGCGGGGTCTTGGGATTGTTCACCAAGGCGAGCCTGACCTGGTAGTTTCTCAACCACTCCCGGTTCATGGCGATCTCTTTGAGCACATCGTCATTCACCTGTTTACTGCTGGCTATGGACAGTATCTCACTCTCGGTGATCTTCGGGGAGTTGACCACTGCAAGTTGAATGAGCTTGTTGGAATCGCGTATAAGGATGGACCGGGCTTCCTTGGACGCCTTGCGCGCAAAGTCGAGCTTCTCGGATACAGACATGGCCTGGATTTTCTGGAACAGACTCCTGATGGATTCTGACCCGTCATTTTCCATCTTTTGCCGCCTTCGCCTCCTCGACGATCTTGTCCTGCAGGTTGTACGGCACCGGGTCCATGTGTGAGTAGCTCATGGTGAAAGTGCCGCGGCCTGATGTTATGGAAGTGAGGCTCGCCGCATAAGTGAGCACCTCTGCCAGTGGGATCTGGGCCTTGAGCTCCTGGTATTTACCGCGGGAGTTCATACCTTCAATCTTGGCCCTGCGGCTGTTGAGATCTCCCATGACATCGCCCATACACTCCTCGGGAACGGTCACCGTGATGTTCATGATCGGTTCCAGCAGGATGGGCCTGCATTGTTCCATGGCCTTCTTGAAGGCCAGCGATCCTGCGATCTTAAATGCCATTTCGGAGGAGTCGACCTCATGATACGATCCGAAGTACACGGTGACCTTTATATCCACCACCGGGTTTCCTGTAAGGGGGCCTGTCTGCATGGATTCTATCACCCCCTTTTCTACGGCCGGGATGTATTGCCTGGGAATGACCCCGCCAACGATTCCATTGACGAACTCGAAGCCCTTGCCCCGTTCCTGCGGCTCCACCCTGAGCCAGCAGTCGCCGAACTGGCCGTGGCCGCCGGTCTGTTTCTTATGCTTGCCCTGAACCTCGGCGCTGGCCGTGATGGTTTCCTTGTAGGGAACCTTCGGCGTTTTCAGATCAACCTCAACGCCGTACCTTCTCTTGAGCCGGTCCACCGCGATCTCGATATGAAGCTGGCCGAGGCCCGAGAGGATGAACTCGCCGGTCTGCTCATCGCGGAACACCTTGAGTACCGGGTCTTCATCCATGATCTTATGGAATGCAGGCATGATCTTTTCGACATCTGCCTTGGTCTTGGGGGTTACGGCCATGTTCATGATGGGCTCAGGGAATGTAGGGCTGGGGAGCGTGAAGGGGATGGATTCCGACAACAGGGTGTCGCCCGTCTTGGTCTCTTTCAGCTTCGCCACGGCAAAGATATCGCCGGGGCCCACCATATCAACGGGTTTCTGAGCCTTGCCTTCGAGCATGAGGATGGTGCCCACCCGTTCCTTGACCTCCCGCTTCGCGTTGTAGACGCTGGAGTCAGGGCTTAAGCTGCCGGAAAGACACCGGATGATGCTTAATGTGCCGGTATACGGGTCGCTCATGGTCTTGAAGACATACCCGCAGAAGGGCTGATCCTCAGCGGGTTTGTATTCCTTTGTTTCTCCCTTGCTGTTTTTCAGGGGGGGGATCGGCCTCTTGTCCGGTCCGATGAACGAGGAACTTATGAAATCCATAAGGGGCTGCACGCCCATGTTCAACAGGGACGATCCGCAGAAGACGGGCAGGAACAAACCCTTGGCAAGCCCTGCGGTCAGTGCCGCATCAAGCTCTGCCTGGGAGAGCTCCCCGCCCTCGAGGTATTTTTCCATCAGGGCGTCATCGACCTCTGCGAGGTCCTCGATGACCTTGCCATATACCTCATCTAGCCGGGCCTGCATGTCTGCCGGAACTGCTGACTCCTTGAAGGAACCGGACCCGTCCTTCTCGAAAAGGTATGCTTTTTTCTTGAGCACGTCCACGACGCCGGTGAATTTGTCTTCTGCACCGATGGGGATCGTCAAGGGAAGCGGCTTGATCTCGAGGACCTCCTGGATATCGGTGAGGACCTGTTCGAAATTGGCCCGTTCCCTGTCCATCTTGCTTATGAAGCATGTCCTGGTAAGTCCTTCCGCGCTCGCCATCTTCCAGAGGTTTTCGGAGTACGGCTTTATGGAATCTATGGCATCGATGACGAAGAGTGCGTTGTCACATGATTTCAGGCCGAGGATGACCTCTGAGGTGAAGTTGGTGTCGCCCGGGGTATCAAGCATGATCACCCCGGTGTTCTTCCATTTGAAATTGTGCAGTGCGCTGAATATGGAAGACTGGCGCTTTATCTCTTCCGGCTCGAAGTCGAGGACGGTATTGCCGTCGAGCACCTTTCCGAGCCTGGTGGTGGCTTTGGCGTTAAACAAGAAGGCCTCACCGAGCGATGTTTTCCCGGCGCCGGATTGTGACATGATGATCACATCTTTTAAACTTTCCGTTCGAAACTTCCTCATCGATCCTCCCATTTACCCGAAACTTTAAGCTTAGGCTTTTTAACTGAAAAGGACCCTTCAAGTCAAGGCGACCCTACTATTTCTTGTCCTTTTCTTGTCCTTTCTTTTTGTGCAAAAAGACAATTAGGCAGGGACAGCCGAATTGGACGCACTTTACGTGCGCCCGCAGGGTGAGCTCCATGGATGGAGCGAATCAAAGGACCAAAGAAAACGCACCCCAAGAACCCGCCCTGTTCCCGAGAATGCTCTACCGGGCATATCCGTAAGTAATTCTGTCCTTTCTTTTAGTGCTAAAAGAAAGGACCAAAGAAAACGCACCCCAAGAACCCGCCCTAACAGGGTCCGTTCGCTCGCTTGGAAAATGAGGGTCGCGTCAAATTTCTTCAGGATAGAAGAAATTGACGCACTTTACGTGCGCCCGAAGGGTGAGGGACAGGGATGTCCCGAATCAAACTCGCTTCGCTCGAACATGAGACGCTTCCTCCCTCATTCTCCTGCGCTCGCTCACCGGGTTCAAGGGGGAAAAAGTAAAAAAACCAAAACAAAACCTTCATGAAAATGATTGTGCCGCCCTATGTGCAGATTATGTCTGATAACATTCACTTTTCGGGGTTTCTAGAAAGCGATCATTTATCGAAGTAATCAAGGATAAGGGCAGAGCATTGATTTTGAGTTATAATCAACGGTGTACATGTTCAAACTTAGCATATGTAATAACACGAGATCACCGCATCG
>DATKLV010000237.1:0-2899 GCA_035542255.1 Desulfomonilia bacterium
GTGGCTCATCACCTCGGCATCACGGGGCTCTTCTTTAAGGGTGTGGAGGAACATCGAGGACATCTTCATGAAAGAGTCTCCTTCTGTATTTCATTCACGATCGTTGTGACTATGTCTGCCGTGTCAATACGCCGCATGGGCTTCCCGTGGAAGAATAAGACAGCGCCTCTTGTATCGCAGGCAACCCCCAGGTCCGCTATCCTTGCCTCTCCGGGTCCGTTGACGACACAGCCCATCACAGCCACTACCATATGCTTTTTTACATGCTTGAGCGCATCTTCGACCTCGGATGCTATGGCCGCCACATCCGCACAGGACCTGGCGCATGTGGGGCATGCTATGACGCGAACACCCTCCGACCTGAGGCCAAGGCACTCAAGCAGGATCCTGCCCGCGAAGACTTCCTGAACCGGATCGGCTGAAAGCGAAATCCGTATGGTGTCTCCAATACCCTCCTCAAGCAACGTGCCGATACCAACTGAGGATCGGATCAGCCCGGAAAGCAAGGGGCCCGCTTCGGTAACACCCAGGTGTAGCGGCCAGGAGCAGACCTTTGAGAATCGCCTGTATACATCAATTGTCTCAAGGACATCTGATGATTTCAGTGAAACCTTCAGTTGGTCCACACCCATGTCCTCAAGCATCCTAATATGCTGAGAGGCGCTTTCCACCAGTGCTCCGACCTTGTCATCCCCATGTTTCTTCAGGAGAGCCCTCTTTACCGAACCAAGATTCACTCCCACCCGGATGGGTACTTTATGCTTTATGGCAACACGTGCGACCTCATTGAGCTTATCTTTACCGCCGATATTGCCTGGATTGATCCGGATGCCGTCGGCACCTTTCTCCATGGCACCGATAGCCAGTCGGTAATCGAAATGTATATCCGCAATCAGGGGGATATGGATTCCTTTCTTGATCTCTCCAAAGGCCTCGACCGATTCTTCATCCGGTACACTGACGCGGATGATGTCACAACCAGCCTTTTCAAGCTCCTCTATCTGTGAGATCGTACCCGGCACATCTGTAGTCAGGGTATTGGCCATGGATTGGATGCTGACCGGAGAACCGCCACCGATAGGGCATTTTCCAACAAAAATCCTTTTTGTTTGCTCACGATAAAGGGTCATTCAAAAAGAGTACCATATTTAGGGGTTGCGACTCAAGATTGGAAGGAATCCGAACGATAAGTTCAGAGATGGGTAAATTGTCTCCTGAGCAGATAAAGAGCATCCTCAATAATGTCGGGGAGCTGCCCACACTGCCATCAATAGCTACGGCCATCATGGAAAAAACCATGGAAGCCAACGTAAATGCACGGCAGATCGCCGAGCTGGTGGAGAAGGACCAGGCACTTGCCCTGAAGGTGCTCAAGGTTGCAAATTCTCCTTTCTACAGGAGGATCCAAGAGATCTCAACCATACGCGGTGCCGTGGTATTGCTCGGTTTCAATGTCTTGAAAAGCATCGTGCTGAGCATCAGCGTAATCAATCTCTTTAACGAAAAAGAACGCCATGCACTCGATTTCTATAAATTCTGGCAGCACAGTATCGCCTGCGCGGTGTGTGCCAAATCCATCGCAAGCAAAGTACTGCCGTCCTCTTCAGAGGATGCATTCGTGGCAGGCCTGCTGCACGATCTCGGCAAGGTCATTGCCGATCAACTCATCTGTAAGCACGGTGAGTACAACGAGGTGTTCGAGGCCATGAATCGAGCCGGTGCGGATATCATTGAAATCGAGCAGGAAATCATGGGAATCGATCACGCATCCATCGGGAAATATCTCATGGAGCGATGGAACCTTCCCGGACATCTCAACAAGGCTGTCGGATATCATCACAACCTTATAGAGGTTGCCGATGATATGCAAACCAAGCGGCTCTGTTCCATAATACATGTCGCCGACATGGTGGCCAACCACCTGGGAATCGGGATGAACCCGATCCCTACAGGATTCATCGATCCATCTCTGCTCAACCAGCTGGGTATCACAAGCCAGGATATCCAAGATATTTCCATATCCCTCAAAGACAATATCTCGAATATCAGCGATGAACTGGGTATCCCGACTGCCGAGCCCAAGACCTACTTCGAGGTACTGCAGACGGCCAATGCCCAGCTCGGCAAACTGAGTCTTGATCTGGAACAGAAAAAGATGGCCCTTGAACGGAGGACCATTGAACTTTCCAATCTTAATCAGATGAGTTCGAGCCTTCAGGCCTCCATGAAACTCTCCGACATCCTGAACATCATTGCATCGCACACGCTCGCTATCCTCGATGCAAAAAAAACCAGGTGCCTGATCAGACTCAACAATCTCCGCATCATGGTGACGGAATCATTCCTGCTGGGTGAATCACCCCAGACGAAGACCGGCGTTGCAAGTGCCACCAAGGAACTTCTAGACAGGACAAACGGCATATTCCCAAAATCCTCCGGCATTATCTTTGCTGCACTGAAGGTGGATGGAAAGACCATCGGCGCTATCGAGGTGCTCCTTAAGGAAAACCAGGGATCCGATGAAATCAATCAGAAAGGCCTCTTGCTCCGCACCATATCCGAGGTGAGTTCACAAGCCATCCAACGAGCAATGCTCATAACGAGAAACATGAAGGCCCAGAGACTGGCCGCAGTCACCAAGACGGCCATTGCAGCAAACCATGAGATAAACTCACCTCTTACCACCATTTTATTAAAGATCGATATGCTCATGGGTGAAATGCAGCTGA
Source organism: Desulfomonilia bacterium (assembly GCA_035542255.1). Classification (GTDB taxonomy): domain Bacteria; phylum Desulfobacterota; class Desulfomonilia; order UBA1062; family UBA1062; genus MWEI01. The sequence continues at coordinate 2,730 of DATKLV010000237.1, forward strand.
GCACATCGGCTAAGAACGTGATCAATGAGATCAAGGGTGAAGCCATTACCATACGGAATGTGGTGAAAAAGATGCTTGAGATATCCGACGTGGTAGAAACAGCCTATACTCAGAACGAGAAGATGCTCGATCTCAAACAGCCCGTCAAGCCCAACCCTAAAGAGTCTTCC
>DATKLV010000238.1:0-2747 GCA_035542255.1 Desulfomonilia bacterium
TGGAAGCCCCTGAAGGATACAGGGTTCCGAAGGGCATGATCGACCTCAAAGCGGCATACTCGTCGGACCTGCCCACTTCAAAGCCGGCTATCGAGTTCGACGAGAACAACCTCCTTATCCTCATGTATACATCTGGCACAACGGGTCTGCCCAAGGGTGTGGTCTCTCGGTACAACCGGAATGTGGTGGACCGGCTGAGGCTGCTGGCAGGCCTGATCCTCAAACCTGATTCGGTCTACTATACAGCCCTGCCCCTGTTCCACGGCAACGCCCTGTTTGTCACCACCACCCAGGTCCTCGTGACGGGCTGCACGGTGGCTCTCTCCAAGCGCTTCTCCGCAAGCCGCTTCTGGGAAGAGATCTCGAAGTCCGGGGCAAACTTCTTCAACACCATCGGCGCCATCATCCCCATACTCATGAAGACACAGGCCAGCCCCCATGAGAAGAACCACAAGGTGACCCACGTCTTTTCCGCCGGCTGCCCGGCCGATCTCTGGGAGCCCTTCGAGAAACGGTTCGGGGTAACCATCTGGGAAGCCTATGCCGCCATCGACGGTACCGGGTTCATCGCCAATTTCGGGGACGGGCCCAAGGGGTCCATCGGTAAGTCCGTGGTCAGCGTGATCCGCATAGTGGACGAAAAGGGCAACGATGTACCGCCCTCGACCACCGGCGAGCTCCTCTTCCAGATTCCTGAAGATAAAAAGAGCACAGTGGAGTACTACAAGAACGAGAAAGCCACAGGCGAGAAGACCCGCGGTGAATGGGAATACACGGGCGACCTGGTCTACCAGGATACGGAGGGGTTCATCTATTTCGTAGGCAGGAGCACGGACTCTATGCGGCGCCGGGGGGAAAACGTGTCGGCCTTTGACGTGGAGCAGGCCATCCTCAAGCACCCCGCCGTGGTCGAGGCCGCTGTATATGCCGTGCCCTCAGAGATGACCGAAGACGAGATCATGGCATCGGTCAAACTCGTGGATGGTCAGAGCCTGAAGCCCGGCATGATCCGGGAATTCCTCCGGGATAAGCTTGCCGTGTTCGCAATTCCCCGGTATATCCGATTCGTGGACGACTTTCCCAGGACGGAGACCTTCCGCATCAAGAAGAACGAGCTGAAATCCATCGGGGTAACATCCGACACCTTTGATGCAGAAAAGAGTTAATCCATGTAAAATAAATGTATATTCTCTCGGGTGTTGACATCTCCGGTTGACACCCGGCCTTCCTTCCGCCTAGACTCCTTACCATAAACGCCTCTTTCAATCACACACAGAGTATGGGGAGACACATGTCGATCAAATTCAAAAATATCCTCACATCAGAGACGTTCCTTTCCTTTCTCTACCGGTTCATCCGCATTTACAGTGCAACATTCCGCTATACCGTCGAGCGTGAAAAAGAATGGATGGACTACCTTAAACAGGACGGAAAGGTGCTCATATGCACCTGGCATCAGCAGTTCTTCATAGCCATACGGCATTTCAAGACCTATGCGCAATACCACCCTCCCCTCATGATCAGCAAGAGCACCGATGGTTCGATCATAGCAGGAGTCGCCAGGCGGAGCGGATGGAACCCGGTTCTCGGTTCTTCCTCACGCGGCGGGGCCGAGGCATTGAAAGGGGTGATCGAGAACTTCAGACTATCGCGCCTGGCCGGGCATGTTGTGGACGGACCGAGGGGACCTGCCGGGAAGATAAAGGCCGGGGTGATCCGCCTTGCCCATGCTGTAGATGCTGTCATTGTGCCCTTTTACACGAGCGCCGATAAGGCATGGTACTTTAACAGCTGGGATAACTTTTTTCTGCCGAAACCCTTTGCACAGGTCAGCATCACCTATGGCGACATGATCAAATTCGACCCGACAACCGACCCCTATGAATTCGAAAGCCAGAGAATACAGCTTGAGAAGATCATGACGCCCGGCCTTAAGGGGAAACTGAAAATATAAGAATCCGTGATCGTTGATCGGGCCATCAGTCCGATGGGACAATCCCTTATTTTATGTCGGCCTGTGTCTTTCTTGCAGCTTTCCCCGTATCACTCTGTGCCAGATCTTCCATGGCACGGTAAGCCTCATCGTAGTGATTTCCAGGGCTCCACAACAGCCATCCCACAGCCCCTGAATCTCTGGCCGCCTTGATCTGTGTCGTTATGTAAGCAGGGTTGTATCCGATGGTTATGCGGAGAGGGAAAGACTGAAGCCACGGCCTGATTATCACTTTATCCCCGACAAGCGCTTTCAGCCTTATGATACCCCTGCTGACAAAGAAGTATGGTTTATCGGCCGGATTCTTTTCCCCTGAAAAATCCTTGGGGAAATGGGATGGGTAGAGCATGGGCGAGATGATGTCGAAGTGATTCTTGAATTTTGAAACATCCTGGCCTAGGGTTCTGATATCCTCGTCCTTCAGCCAGATTACGATCCCGAACATGTCCAGTGAAAGGAGAACACCTTTGGATAAGGTCACCTCATGGATACGGCATGCAAATTCCGAAAGCACATCGCTCCTCGTCTTACCCTCGATGCCCGTGTCGGACTTGCCGTCGGTGGGATATCTGAAATAGTCGACCTGGATCTCATCCACACCCAAACCTATGAGCTCGCGGATTATGGCTAGGTCATATTCCTGGACAGCCCTGTTGCCGGGATTCACCCAATCCTTGTCGAACATCCACTGTGGGTTGTGAGCTGCGTTATAGATATCTTTGAACATACACACACGGGCCACTACATGGATTCC
>DATKLV010000239.1:0-4768 GCA_035542255.1 Desulfomonilia bacterium
CTGGGATATAGTGTGGGTGGAGCTTTTACGGAACCCTCTATTCTCCTTTACTTTCTTTTAGTGCACATTTTTGCAGGGAAGGCAAAAATGGACGCACTTTACGTGCGCCCGCAGGGTGAGGGACATGGATGTCCCGAATCAGACTCGCTCCGTTTCACTCCGCTCAGACAGGAGACGCTTACCCCCGAATTTTCCTGCACTCGCTCACCGGGTTCAAGGGGGGAAAGAAAAGCCCTGCACATTGTCATTTAGATACTGTAGGGGCAGTCCTTGTGGCTGCCCTTTCTTAACCCTTTTATGTCATACTCGGCTTACTCCGCCGAAGCAGCTAACACGGCTGCGAAGGCTGGACGGAAGCGGGAATCCAGTCTTTAAAGGAATGTGGGGCGAGTGGAGCAATGTGAGGCCGGACGGTTATCTAATCGAGCACGTAGAGGAAATGGCCCGTGATGGGAAGGGGATTGTCGCTGTCTTTGGGGAGAGGACCGAATGGGCTGGCCTGCCTGATGGCCGCTATGGAGGCATTGTCAAGGATGGAGGAACCGGAGCTATTCAGAATCCTGATATTTATGATCTCACCGTTTCCATTCAATATAAAGGTGATGCTGACCTTGCCTTGCTTACCCAGTTGTATGGCATTATTCGGGTATTTCCATACATGATTAATCTTGGCCCCCAGGAGATCGAGGTAACCTGCTCCCACCCTGCGTTTGGTCTCGAAACTCATGCCTGCCTCTTGGGGCTTCTTATCCTGTTCTTTTGCTTGTTGAGGTGACTCATTGCCCGCTTGTGGTACCTGTCGGACATCAGATGCCTGCTGCTCCTCAGTTCCAGGAAACGCGGATGCGGCCTTCACGAGATTGACCATCAAAATATCCTTCTGCGGCAGGGTATGGACCGGGAACGACATGAAGGCAAAGAGGACTGTCAAGAAGAGAAGATGCATAAGCGTCGAGACCGCATAACACACACTCGGTCGCCATGTCATGGCAATACCAAAGCAGTACCTACCCTGCCTGTCAAGACTGAATTTAAGGGTATCAAGCAAGCTCATTTCCTTTTTTGCACTTTTGCCCGGCGCATTTTATATCGGCATGGTATTTTATTATCTCAACAAGAGACCCTCCTCACCAAGGATTTCTTATGCATTATTTCTCGGAGACCGGATGACGATAATACTATAATCCGAAACTAAGACCGGCTTATGAAATGAAAGGATGAAAGGCCGAGCAATGAAAGATACCTGTACCTATCACCCGACCAAACCTGCACTGTGGCACTGCAAGAGCTGTGATGCCGATTTCTGCCAGGAGTGCATCACCGAGGAATCCCTTGGTCCCGACAGTAAAAAATCACTGTATCTCTGCCCCAAGTGCGGCCTGCCAACCACCCGGCTGGGATTATCGAACATGATCGATCCGTTCTGGACCAGGATCCCTAGCTTCTTTATCTACCCTTTTAAGCTCCATCCACTCATTCTAATGGCGGCACTGCCCATCTTGGCCGGGAGTCTCCTTCTGGCTGGAAGTAAAGCCGTAAGCGGATTAGTGTTCTTAATCAACAGCCTTGTCATGATGAAATACTCATTCGAAGCCCTCAAGCGCACCGCGCATGGCGACCTAACGCCCCCCGAGATCAGCACGGAAACGATCTCCGATGATATACAGGTAGGGGCAGAGGTGTACTTCATTTACATTGTCGGGTTCTTCATTAGTTTTCTCCTTATGGGTACGTTCGGTATGTCGTTGGGCCTTCTCTGTTTGAGCGTGTTCATGCTCCTGGTGCCTGCCATGATCATTGTCCTGGCAACTAGTAACAGTGTCCTGATGGCCCTCAATCCTCTCTTATTCGCACGGCTGGCATTCAGGATGGGTAAAGGCTATCTCATTATGTATCTCTTCTTTCAGATACTCCAGGGCGCACCGATGGTCTTCCTGTGGATTCTGCATCAGTACATGCCGCAGAGTCTCACCGTGTTCCTCTACAGCCTTGCATGGAATTACTACATGCTCCTAACCTTCCACCTCATGGGGTATGCTATTCTCCAGTACCATGAGGAAATCGGCTATGAGGCCACATTTGAAGATAAATTCATTGCCTCCCAGACGGCTCAAAAGAAGCCTCCCATGCCGGGGCAGGATAAGGGCCTTGTAAACAGGGTGAACATCTGCATCAAGGACGGGAAATTCGATGAGGCGATCGACCTTATCAGGAAAGAAACAACAGGTGTCATTGCGGACCTCGAGCTCTCTGAAAAATATTACCAACTCCTCAAGCTTGCAGGAATGACACCCGAATTGATCTCCCATGCGCTCCCGCATCTCGATCTGCTCAGCAAATCCGGGCGCAAAGAGCAGTTGCTTGAAGTATACCGGGAATGCATCGGGCTTGATCCGGATTTCACACCGAACAGCAGGGTAACCATGAAGCTGGCAAACCTTTTCAGCATATCAGGAGATCAGAAGGAAGCCATCAATATCCTGAACCGGTTCATCAAGGCCAATCCGGGAGATCCTCAGATCCCCCATGCATACATGACGGCGGCCGCCATCTTTACCTATCGCCTCATGAGCCCGGAAAAGGGTCTCAAGATCCTTCGACTCCTGCAGCATAACTATCCGGGACACGAGATAATCCCCGAGGTGGAGCAGAACCTGCAGAAGATCAAGCTGGCCTACGGGATCAGCTGAAGGCCATGTCCTGGATGAGACTCTGCGCCGCCGATGCTTCGCGGCTTGACGGAAAGTCGTCGATGATCAGGCGGATCGATTGCTTTGCCTTCTCTTTGTCCCCACGATCCATATAGGCCTTTGCAAGGGCAAGGATCATGCGAGGAAGTTGTTTGGACTCCGGGTGTTTTTTCCTCAGAAGAATCGTGATCTTCTCAGCCTCTTCGAAAATGCCCCCTGCTATGAATGCCGCGCCGACCCGTAAGAGAAGATCGAGTCCCATTCGTGGGTGAGCCGAAAGCGAAAGATATTCCCGATAAACCCTCAAGAGCTCCTGCGTCTTCGTCCTGTCTCTGGAGAGATGGTCCATGAGACAGATGGCGGCATCGTCGTACTGCGAATCCTTGGGATGGAGCTTCTCGACATGGTAGAGCTGCATCAAAGCCGTATGATGATTCGGATCAACAGCCAGTATTTCCTGAAGCTTCAGACGTGCCTGCGAGGAATCAAGCTTTTCGAGGGAATACATCGCCTCTTCCATAAGGCCCGGGATCCTGCTTTTGGGGTCCTCATCAAACACCGTTGTGTCCACCTTCTTTATCAGGGAGAGGTTCATGAACCCTATCATCGCCCCTCCGACAAGACCGCCTGCATGGGCCATGTAAGCGACACTGCTGAACTTATTCAGAAAGAACTGCAGCACCTCGTTGCCTATCCAGATCGGCAGGATGACGATGGCAGGGACCATGGCGTAATCGAAATAGATGCCCAGCGAGTAGAATACCTTTATCTTCCTCCTGCCGTAGAGCACCAGATACGCACCGATGAGCGCGGAGATGGCGCCCGATGCACCGATCAATGACTGCAGGCTCAGCAGACTGAAAACGGTGAACGTTGCAACGGCTGAGAAACCGCCGATGAGGTAGGTGGCAAGATAGAGCACGCGGCCGCACCCAAGTTCGAGCACGCAACCCACGAGCCAGAGAAAGACCATGTTCCCCAGGAGGTGATCAAAACTCCCATGCAGGAACATGTGGGTGAAGGCTGTGACGGGGGTCCACTCGGCCGGTTTGAAGCCATACTTCTCTGAGACAATCAGCGATTTTTTGTTTTTGAATTCGGTTCTCAACAATTTCCACTGCCGGTATCGCTGATCATCCAGCGTGATGATCCGCTCGTGATCCAGTGCAAAGACAAAGCGGTCATCCCTGAGCATCTTGAAGGCATAGGAACCGAGCCGTTCTTCATCGATATCATTTTTCAGTTGACCATCTTTACCGATGAGTTCCGGATCTTTCTTGTCCAGGCCCTCGTGGACAATGTAGGCCCCGACCTCGATCCTGGCCAGACCCGACTTGAAATAGTACTCATAGGCCCTTGAATTGTATTCCTTATCGTTGGCCTGGATGATGAAATAAATTAGGCAGTTGATGACGATGAGCGCAATGGTCATGACCGGCGGATTCTTCCAGCTGACCTTTCCTGACAGCGGCACGATCATCATCACACACCTCTCGCGATACGCTTATACTCATATTTTCGGCATAATCAGTGTGGAATACTACATTTTAACCGCTCCACTCGGATAGAAGACGCCATTAATCGAATCCTTCGGTTCTTCACTCAGGATAAGATTTGGAATGACGATGACTATCTCAAAAATTAGTTGTCATCATCCTGAGCCAAAGCCCTGAGTACAGCGAAGGGGCAGCGAAGGATCTCATCAGCTGCATCGGTATCTTAGTAACAGCTAGACAAGATCCGGCAAATCCACCTGAATTATGGAATCGAACCCGTGAATTGCCTACAAGTCCCCTCGCCCCTTGGGGGAGAGGGACAGGGTGAGGGGTGTAAAAAGGCCATACATGAGAATCAGGAACTTAGTTTTTTTGGTATGCAGAATTTGATATAACTCATTATTTTTTATGGTCCTTTCTTTTAGTGCCAAAAGAAAGGACCAAAGAAAAGGCACCCCGTGAACCCGCCCTGACGGGTCCGTTCGCTCGCTTGAAAAATCCGGGCCGCGTTTAACTCGCTCCATTTCACTCCGCTCAGACAGGAAACTTTCCCCCGGATTTTCCTACGCTCACTCACCGGGT
>DATKLV010000240.1:0-11623 GCA_035542255.1 Desulfomonilia bacterium
TGGGCATCGCCATCCTTGCCTTCGGTCTGCTGCGCACCATCATCACCACCTGGTACCTGGGCCTGGAGATCTCCTCGGCCTCCCGGCTCGTCACGCGCAACGCGGTCTCACTCATCTTCCCGCTTCCCCTGTCATACTACGACAAGATCAGACACACCATAGGCGTCCGTCGGGTCTCCTACGGGAACTGGTTCGGGGGCATCTATATCAGCGAGAAGAACTTCTTCGCCAACTTCGCGGTGGAACCGAAAGACTACTTCGGCCTCTATCCCGAGATCGTCATTTCCGACAAGCAGAAGGCGGACTTTATCAGGGACCGGAGAGGGTTCATAGCCGGCAGGAAACTGGTGGAGCGCTTCGGCTGGCACATCGGCGATGTGGTTACGCTCAAAGGAACCATCTACCCGGGCAACTGGGATTTCGTGCTGAGGGGAATTTACAAGGGCAGCAACAAGAACATAGACGAGACCCAGTTCATATTCCACTGGGACTATCTGAATGAGACCGTGAAGAAAACGTACCCTTCCATGGCCGACCAGGTGGGTTTCTACATGATCGGGCTCACGGACCAGCACATGTCCGCGGACACGGCCGTCGAGATTGACAAGATGTTCAAGAACTCGCCTGCCGAGACGCTCACCGAGACGGAGAAGGCCTTCACCATGGGATTCCTCTCTATGATTGAGGCCATTGTGACGGTCATCCAGGTCGTATCGATCGTGGTTATCATCATCATCCTGGCCGTGGTGGCCAACACCATGGCCATGACCACCCGCGAGCGCATCGGCGAGTACGCGGTGCTGAAAACCCTGGGTTACTCGGGCATCCACATAGCGACCCTGATCCTGGGCGAGGCCTTTATCATATCCCTGGCCGGTTCGCTCTTGGGCATCGCGCTAACCTTTCCCGTGGCGCATTATTTCAGCTCGGAAATGGGGACGTTTTTCCCGGTGTTCAACGTGGAGCCGTCAACTGCGCTGCTCGATATCGGCGTGGCGATCCTCGTGGGGGTTGCAGCGGCTGTCATCCCCATCAGGCAGGCCATACACATACGCATAGCAGACGGCCTGAGGAGGATCGGGTAGATGGCGGTGCCTTTTGCCTACAGCTTCCGCAACCTCTGGACCAGGCGGCTCACCACGTTCCTGACTGCATCGGGCATGGCACTGGTGGTCTTCGTTTTTGCCACGGTCCTGATGCTTGCTGAAGGGCTGCAAAAGACTTTGGTGGCGACCGGCTCGTACGACAACGTGGTAGTGCTGCGTAAGGGGTCCACCAGCGAGGTGGACAGCGGCATCGAGCGTGATAAGGCGTCCGTAGTGGAAACGCTCCCGCAGATCGCGACTGATGAGAAGGCCGGTCCGCTGGCGGCCAAGGAAGTGGTCATCCTCATCACGCTGCCGAAGAAGCAGGGCGGGGTTTCTAATGTCACCATCCGGGGTATCGGCAGTGATTCTCTCCGGCTCCGGCCCCAGGTGAGACTGGTCCAGGGACGCATGCCGATGCCCGGGCTTGCCGAGATGGCGGCAGGGGCAAGCCTTGTCAAGCGTTTCAGCGGGCTCACCGTCGGATCGACCTTGCGCTGCGGTCTCATGAACTGGAGGATCGTGGGCATCATGGATGCCGGCAACACGGCCTTTTCCTCCGAGATCTGGACTGATGCGAACCAGATCATGCAGGCCTTCAGGAGGCCGGTGTATTCCACCATTATCTTCAAGCTTGCCGATGTGGACAAATTCGATTCCGCAAAGGCCATCATCGAAGGCGACCCACGCCTGAGCCTGATGGCAAAGCGCGAGACCAGGTTCTATCTCGATCAGTCCGAGGTCATGGCAAAGTTCCTGAGGATCGTGGGGATCTCGCTGACCGTGATCTTCTCGCTCGGCGCCATCATCGGCGCCATGATCACCATGTACGCCGCGGTCGCCAACCGCACCGGCGAGATCGGGACGCTCAGGGCGCTGGGGTTCCAGCGCAGGGCCATCCTTTTGAGCTTCCTCATGGAGGCGCTCTTCCTGGGCATTATCGGCGGGTGCATCGGGCTCTTCTTTGCATCGTTCATGCAGCTCATCACCATATCGACCTTGAACTTCCAGACCTTCTCCGAGCTTGCCTTCAAGTTCGCCCTCACACCCACGATTGTCACCGAGTCCTTTGCCTTCGCAGTGGTCATGGGCCTTGCAGGCGGAGTCCTGCCCGCTGTCCGCGCCTCGCGCATGAACATCGTGGAAGCACTCAGGACGAGCTGATAGTGTTCCTGTGCGTTATACAATGACAACATCCCCCCGGGGATGAGAGTCAAGAAAGCTCCCCCTTCAAAGGGGGAATTTTGTCTTGCCTTCATCTTTATTTTATATAAGGAATCTACGCAAGCAAGGTATCTTATCTGAAGTACTCCTCTGGAACGAACTGAAAACCGTATTTTTCGAGGTTGGCGCTTATGACGGACCGCACCCGTTCGAGGAGAACATCCCTGTCGTCCTCAGTATAGGCTTTCGTGTCTATCGGGTCGCTGATGATTACTCTGACAGAGCCGGGTTTTATCCGGATGGCGTTTTTCGGCAGCAGAGAGTAGCTGCCGATGATCGTTATTGGCACGATGGGGAGCCCGGTTTTCAGTGCAAGCATCACCCCTCCTTTCTTGAATTTCTGAAGCCTTCCGTCGAGGCTCCTCGTACCCTCGGCAAAGAAAAAGGCACTGATGCCTCCGGTAAGATCCTTAACCGCGCGGTTTATCGCCTCCCTTGCGCCTTGTGCATCATCCCGGTCTATGACGATCATCCTTGCAAGCCTTATGGCGGTGCCGAACACCGGGATCCTGGTGAGCGATTTTTTTGCCACGAACCGGAGGGTATGTTCCAGTGTATAGGCAATCACCGGCGGGTCGAGATTGCTCGCATGGTTGGACATGAATATGTATGAGCAGTCAGCCCGGAGATTTTCTCTTCCCTCTATCCGGATCTTTACCCGGTTGGTCTTTATGACAAGCCGGGACCACAGCCTCGCAAGCTTGTACTGGGTTCTTCCGGTTTTGCTCAGTGGTGCCATAATGATGACCGGTATCCCGAGCACGACGGTATAGAGGGCGGTCGTCGTGAGTGCCCAGGCTGCCATTAATCTATCTGTCAGCATGTACCTCTGTATATACCACCTTCAGATAGTTGAACGTAAAAATTTTGAAAAATATCAACTTCGATTCAACCCATAATTGAATGCCGAAGATTTAATCGTGAAAGATCAGTTTCACTCAGTCATGATGGTACTGATTTCATAGATCTCTAATGAGATCATCGGTTTTCAGATCCTTTTAAAAACACACATCCATCAAAGAAATCTTCACTCTGAAAAAGTACGAGTTATCAAAAAAAACAGTGAGCGGAGGACCGAATTGGTTCTCCGTTCGTCATATGAACGGGAAACCGAGCTTAAGAAGGCTGCCTGCCCTCTCGAAGCGGGAATCCCTCCATCTTCCAAATCCGAGTTGACACAGAACATCCCCGTTTCTATAGTCGGAGATACTACGGCGTACATCCAAGATCCATAGGGAAGGATCATGGCGAACTTAAGCCTTGCGGAATGGCTGGCCCGCACAGAGAAAGACCGGCGCTTCAGGGAGAACGCGACATCCGTCACGCACCTCCCGGCGTCGGACGGCAGCTTTGCGCCGTTCCCGGAATGGGTGGACAAAAGCCTGCGCTCGGTGCTGGTAAAACGCGGCATATCTCAGCTGTATAGTCATCAAGCCCGTGCAGTCGATCTCGTGCGCCAGGGCAGGGACGTGGTACTCGTGACGCCCACGGCCAGCGGCAAGACCCTGTGCTACAACATCCCGGTGCTCCATAAGATACTTGAGGAGCCCGAGACGCGCGCCGTCTACCTCTTTCCCACCAAGGCCCTGGCAAACGACCAGATGAACGAGGTGCACGGCCTCATCGGCGAGCTGAAGGCCGACATCCGCACCTTCACATACGACGGCGACACGCCGGACGATGCCCGGCAGGCGATCCGCAAGCAGGGCCACGTGGTGGTCACCAACCCGGACATGCTGCACACCGGCATCCTGCCGCACCACACCAAGTGGCAGAAGCTCTTCGCCAACCTCAAGTACGTGGTGGTGGACGAGCTGCACGTCTACCGCGGCGTGTTCGGCAGCCACCTCACCAACGTGTTCCGCAGGCTCAAGCGGGTCTGCCGATTCTACGGCACGGACCCGGTCTTCATATGCTGCTCGGCAACGGTGGCCAATCCCAAGGAGCATGCACAGAACCTGCTGGAGAAAGAAGTTGCCCTTATCGACGAGAGCGGTGCGCCCAGGGCTGCCAAGACCTTCATCCTCTACAACCCGCCCATCGTGAACCGGGAGCTGGGCATACGCCAGTCGGCCCTGACCCCTGCGCGCAAGATCGCGGGCGATCTCATCGGCAACAAGATACAGACCATCGTCTTCACCACGAGCAGGCTCAATGTGGAGGTGCTCACCAAGTACCTCAAGGACACCTTCAAGTCCAAGATCCCCGGCGACGACCACTACGTGACCGGCTACCGGGGAGGCTACCTGCCGCACCTCAGGCGCGATATCGAGAAGGGCCTTCGGGAGCGGAGCGTCATGGGCGTGGTGAGCACGAACGCCCTGGAGCTGGGCATCGACATCGGCGATCTGGAGGCCTGCATCATGGCGGGCTACCCCGGCTCCATCGCCAGCACCTGGCAGCAGGCCGGCAGGGCGGGCCGCAGGGCCGGCCACAGCCTGGCCATCCTGATCGCCAGGAGCAACCCCATGGACCAGTTCATCGTGGACAACCCGGACTATTTTTTCACCCGCTCGCCCGAGCACTGCCGCGTGAACCCCGACAACCTGCTTATCCTGCTCCACCACATCAAGAGCGCGGCGTTCGAGCTGCCCTTCGAGGAAGGCGAGCGTTTCGGCAAGGAAGACCTCATGGAGCTGCTCAACTACCTGGAGGAAAAGGGCGTGCTCCACCGGGTGGACCAGCGGTGGCACTGGGCTGCCGAGAGCTACCCGGCCGACGAGGTGAGCCTGAGGACCGTCAACCCCGAGAACATCGTGGTCGTGGACACCACCGAGACGGCGAACCACAGGGTCGTCGCCGAGGTGGACTGGGACAGCGCCTTCACCACGGTCCACGACGACGCCATCTACATGGTGGAATCCCAGCAGTACCACGTGGACAAGCTCGACCTGGAGCGCAAAAAGGCCTACGTGAGAAAGGTGGACGTGGACTACTATACCGATGCCATGACCTACACCAATGTCCGTGTCATCGACGACTTCGATAAGAAGATGAAAGGAAGCGTCATTGTAGAGCACGGCGAGGTCCAGGTATCGCGCAAGGTGGTGGGTTACAAGAAGATCAAGTTCTACACCTCTGAGAACGTGGGCTACGGCGACGTGAACCTGCCTCAGAAGGACATGCATACCACCAGCTACTGGTTCACCATCCCCTGGGACCTGCTCGTCTTCCTGCAGCTCAGGCGCGAGGAGGTCATCGACGGCCTGACCGGGCTTGCCTACTGCCTCCACCACATCTGCGCCATGCTCGTCATGTCGGACATCCGCGACATCGACCGGTGCATAGGCGACAAGAGCGGCGAGTGGTTCGTGCGCTACGGCAAGGACCGCCGCGTCATAACCGCGACCCCGGACCAGCCCATGAACGTCATGGAGAACGCCTTTGACCCCACGGTCTTCATCTTCGATGCCTATCCGGGCGGCATCGGCTTTTCCGACAACCTGTTCGAGCGGCACGACGAGCTGATACGGGCTGCACGGTCAGTCATTTCGTCGTGCCCGTGCGACCACGGATGCCCCATGTGCGTGGGGCCGTCCCTGGAAGTGGGGCCGTCGGCCAAGTCGGCCTCCCTTGCCATTCTTGGACTGATGGATAAGCCATGAGCCTCAAAGACCGCCTGACCCGTCTCACCGGCGAGGCTGTAAAGTCTCCGCAGGCCGATGCGAAGCAGGAAAAGCTCACCGAGCTCCGCCGGAAGATCGATGAGGTCATGAACCGCAGGGAGCGCCTCGGGTCGGTCCACGCTCCCAGGGCAACGGGCCGTTCGGTTCCCCTCGAGCACGTGGTGCCGGGCGAAGAAGTCAAGACCCCGCACGGCAGCTTCTTCTTCTCCCGCAGCAGCCTGAACCCCACGGATTTCCACGGCCATGCGAGAGTCTGCGACCTGGCATGTCCCTGCATGGAAGCAGCTTTTTTCCTGGCCGGCTCCGACACGATTGAGGGACTGACCATAGAAGACGGTCTGTTCCTCGACACCGAGACCACGGGGCTTGCAGGAGGCACCGGCACGCTACCCTTCCTCATCGGGCTCGGCTGGTTCGAAGCGGGGACCTTTGTCACCTGCCAGCTCTTTGCCCGGGACTTCTCCGAGGAGAGGGCCATGCTCTCGTTTTTGAGCGAGCTTGCTGCAGGCAAGGGGTTCCTCGTCACCTTCAACGGACGCGCCTATGACCTGAACCTGCTTGCGGCCCGGTTCATCCTCAACCGGTTTCAGGATGTGCTGGCCGGCATGCCGCACATCGACCTGCTCCACCCCAGCAGGAGGATGCTCGGCCACCGCCTGGAGAATGCACGGCTCGTGACCATCGAGTCCCAAGTGCTCGGGGTGAGGCGCGAAGGAGACGTACCCGGCTACGAGATACCTCAGCGCTACTTCGACTGGCTTAAGAGGCGCGACGGAAGGCTGCTGGAGGACGTGTTCCGGCACAACCGGCTGGACATCGTGTCCATGGCGGCGCTGCTGAGGCACCTGACGGACCTGGTGGCGTGCGGCGGTTCCAGAGACCGGGCGCACGAAGGCGACCTCCTCGCTGCGGCCAGGCTGCACCACGAGCGCGGCGGCCTGGAAGAGGCTTCACGCATGTACGAGGAGCTGACGCACTCGGGCATGCCCTCTGTCGCGCAGTGCGCCCGGCAGTCGCTTTCCCTCATCCACAAGAAGGCGCAGAGGTGGGAAGAGGCGGCAGGGCTCTGGCGGGAGATGATCGACAAAGATCCGTACGACTTATTTGCCGTAGAAGAGCTGGCCAAGTTCTACGAGCATCATGCCCGCTTATTTGAGCCATCCGTTGAGATCGTGCAGAGGGTCCTCGAAGGCGCCGGGCATCTTGGGGACGAAGACCGACGGGCATTCGGGCACCGCCTTCAGCGGTTGCTGAACAAGATGGCAAAAAGATAGATTGAAAGCAAGCCCATTGCCCCAAGTCTCAGAGCGTGGTAATGAATAATATTCCGGACATGGAAGAAGGTTTTTCACAGGCAAAGGACAACCGGACCGGAAAGAGGTGTGAAGGTTATGGAAGAGTTCATAAAGAAGATCCATGCACTTGCACGGCACCATGACGAGGTATCCCCCGAGCTTGTCAAGGCCAAGGACATCAAGCTGGGCCTGCGGAATGCGGACGGAACCGGCGTAGTGGTGGGCATCACCTCCAAGGGTACCGTGTTCGGGTTCAGGAGGATCCCCTCTGACGACGGCAGGGGGACCATTGTCCAGCCCGCGCCGGGAAAGCTCCTCTACTGCGGGTACGACGCCATAGAACTTGCCCGGAAGATACAGGACGAAGGCAGGTTCGGCTACGAAGAGGTGGCCTATCTCCTGCTCACCGGCGAGCTCCCCAATGCAGTGGACCTCGCGAGTTTCACGGCCCTGCTCGCCAGGGCTCGCTCGCTGAACAAGGTGGAGCGCAGCATCATCACCCAGGAGGCGGAGAACGAGAACCAGATGTTCGCCCTGCACTCGGTCATATCCCACCTGAGCAGGTGCGACCCGAACCCGGTGTCGATCGACCTCAAAGACGTGATCATGACGTGCATCAACCTCATCGCCAAGTTCCCCACCGTGGTGGCGTACAACTACAAGGTGTCCCGCTACCGCCAGGGCGGGAGCCTCCGCATCATACCACCCGACCCCGATCTCTCCATGGCCGAGAACTTCCTCTACATGCTCAAGGGCACCAGGCCGCACCGGGACGAGGCCATGCTCTTCGACCTGTCCCTCATGCTCCATGCCGAGCACGGGGGCGGCAACAATTCGACCTTCACGGTGCGCACCGTGTCATCGAGCGGGGCCAACACCTACATGTCCATCTGCTCGGGCATCGCTTCGCTGAGCGGCCACCTCCACGGAGGGGCCAACGAGGCGGTCATGACGATGATGAGGGACATCAAGAAGCACGTGAAGAACTGGGAAGACCGCAGCCAGGTGAGGAAGTACCTCCTGAAGATGCTCGAAGGCAAGGCCTATGACTGCTCGGGCAAGATCTACGGCATCGGGCATGCGGTCTACACCGTGTCCGACCCCAGGGCCGAGATCCTCCTGGAGAAGGCCGAGGAGCTGGCAGCCGACAAGAAGGACCTGCAGAGGGAGCTTGAGCTCATGAAGCTCGTTGCCGAGCTCGGCAGTGAGCTTATCCGCGAGCGCAAGGGCCAGGTGGTTGCGCCGAACGTGGACTTCTATTCCGGGTTCGTCTACAAGATGCTCCACATCCCCATCGACCTGTTCACCCCCATCTTCGCCATGGCGCGGGTTGCGGGCTGGTCTGCCCACCGGATCGAGCAGATCATCCAGGCAAAGCTCATACGGCCTGCGTACGTGACCTCTCTCCCGAAGGAATTCACCTTTGTGCCCCTGGAGAAGAGGAGGTGAGAGTCGTAAGGTTTGAGCACGAACAACATAAATCAGTCAAAGGATGAATGATAATGCAGGGTAGCAGGGGGCGATTTAATCCCCGCTCTTTAGTTTGCAGGTTGGAGTGTAACGAAAAAACGGTGGGCGGCGTTTCAGCACGACCCGCAAACGACCTTACTCGCCGGTCTTCCGGTTCAGCACGTCGATCACGGTCTTGAGCAGGATGAAGAGGTATCCCATTTCCTCTTCACTCAAGGGTTCCGGTTCATCTTCCTCGGATTCTTCGGAGAGCGTGTCGATCACGTATCTGATCACATAGGGCTGGGTCGAGAGCTGTACTTCGGCCACGCGGTTGAAGAATTCTTCCTGGGCCCTTTCCAGGTTTTCCATGAGTCTCTGGTTCTCTTCAAAGCTGGAAATGATCTCCTCCTCGGTTACCCGCCCGATCTCCCTGCCGTAGCCTTTCCGGAATATGTGGTACACCACAAAGAGCATGAAGATGCCCTTCTCCTCAGCCTGCTCTCCCATGTCCTCGCTGAATTCCAGGATGAAGGAGAGGAGATCAGGCTGTACCTTGCCGAACTCTATCATCTCCTGGGAGGCACGGCCTGCATCGTACAGGATGATCTCATTCAGGGTCTCATCAACGAGGCTCTCGGGCAATGGCTCCATGATATTCTTCTTTCTCTTGGTGTTGGCTTCCACCATAAACACATGAGCACGAAAGGTCCAGCCTAAATCCATACCCGTTGTAGTTTTATCTTACAATCAGCCTGTCGACGTTGACGCACGGTCAGTGAATTGATAAGGCAAGCCCATGATGATTAGCGCACACCTGAGAAGATTGCCGAGGGAACTCACAATTTTCGTTGCAGCCTCTCTGGCCATGGGCATGGCCTACAGCATCATGGACGCAACCTTCAACAACTTCCTGAACGACCGGTTCGCGCTGACCGGGTTCGAGCGTTCTTTTCTGGAGATCCCACGGGAGACGCCGGGCATGCTTGTCATCTTCGCATCAGCCCTGCTCTGGTTTCTGTGCAGCCGCCGCCTCGCGGTGGTGGCTATGCTGCTGGGCTGCGCAGGCACTGCCCTGATAGGTTTTGTCTCGCCCACCTATGCGGTAATGGTGATCTGGCTGTTCATTTACAGCCTGGGCCAGCACATCTTCCTGCCCCTGTCTTCCTCTATAGCCATGGAGCTTGCAGGAGAAGGCAGGACAGGACAGCGCCTGGGGCAGCTGAACGCCGTCCGAAACCTGGCGGCCATTATCGGAAGCTTCGTGGTATTCATCGGGTTCAAGTACCTCGGGTTCGGCTTCCACCACACCTTTGCCATGTCATCCACGGCCTTTGTGCTGGCGGCCTTACTCCTCTTCGCCATGAAGCCCGACAAGACACAGCCTCCTGCGCTCCATCTGAAGCTCCACCGGGAATACTCACTGTACTATCTCCTCTCGGTGCTCTATGGATCGCGCAAGCAGCTCTTCCTCACCTTTGCGCCCTGGGTGCTGGTCACGGTATTCCGCCAGCCTACGCAGACCATCGCCACGCTCCTGACCCTGGGCGGTGTCATCGGCATCGTATTCCAGCCCCTGCTGGGCTGGGCGACCGACCGTATGGGAGAGCGCTTTGTCCTTTTATGCGAGGCCGTGCTGCTGGTGTTCGTGTGCTCCGGCTACGGGTTTGCCAAGTCACTGCTACCGGAGCACACGGCTTTCCTCATCGCCTGCGGGTGCTTCCTGCTCGACCAGATGCTCATGTCGGTGAACATGGCCCGTGCCATGTACATGAAGAAGATTGCGATCGACCCTTCTCACGTCCAGCCCGCGCTCACCATGTCGGTGAGCATCGACCATGTCTTTTCGATAACGGTAGCCCTGCTGGGCGGCGTCATCTGGAACCGCTTCGGCTTTCAGTATGTGTTCCTGCTCGGTGCTTTCATCGCGCTCGGAAACTTCCTGGCCGCATGGCAGATCAGCATTCCGCGTACCGCCGGAATCAGGGAAGAGCTGTTGCCGGATCTCCTTCAGGGAGATTGATGGTAAGGCCACTGGGGAAGAGCAGGTCAGGCTTTTTCGAGAAACAAAATAAAAACCTTATCCTTCGAAGCGGTTCAACCATGCAGAATAATAGCTAAAAGCAGATTGCGTGAAGAGGAATAAAATACCATGGTATATTGTATGCTTTTTCTGTTCCGGATCGTCTAATATATATAGAAAGGAGCGGTGCTATGAAGAGTATCAGTTTCAGAGAGATGCGGTCTTTTATCATCGTCCTGTCTCTGCTGTTCATGCCTGTCATGGCGCAGGCTCAATCTAATGAACCTCAAGATGAGTCTCCTCCGATAGCGCAGCAGCTTACCCGTGAAGGGGATTTAGCAGTCAGGCTGCAGTCGGCATTGGGCCTGGGAACCGCTGAGGACGAGATTACGGCTGAGAACCGTCTCAGTGAGGTGAGCATTACGCCGCGGAACGGCTGGATCGCCGATTACCCGGTAACGCCTGACATCATCGCCGAGCTGCAGAAGTCAGTTGGTGATGCCGCAAAAGCGGGCAAGCTGACCATCAGCAGTTATGAGGCCCTGGACAGGTTCCAGAAGGTTACGGCCGAGCTCAACTTGGCCATAAAACCCTATGCCTCAAATCAGGGCAGCAACCCCGGAGCATCGAGCCCCCGGGAGTACCCTGACCAGTCGGAGATGGACAACTATTATGACGAGGAAGGCCCTCCGGTGGTGACGTATTATGCCCCGCCGCCCGATTATTTCTCTCTCTATGCATGGGGTCCCTTTCCCTTCTTCTGGGTTGATTTCTGGTTCCCCGGCTTTTTCATCCTGCGTGATTTCCACAGGGTCGAATTTGTCGGCCACAGACCCGTTTTCATCTCGAATCACTTCAACGACTTCAGAGAGCACAGGGTTTTCCGGGTTGACCCGGTGTCGAGATACCATGGAAGGACCT
>DATKLV010000241.1:0-5178 GCA_035542255.1 Desulfomonilia bacterium
CAATCGGGACTTCAGTCGCAGAATGTCATTACCTGAGTATATGGAGCCGATATCCCCTGAGGTCAGTAGGATCGTAACAACGCGGCAATCGAAATGTGACCCTGTATTCCTTGATTTTTACCGGGTAATGAAGAACGGCCCCATAAGGCTGGGGATACTCATCCCTGTCCCGGGGTGCGGACAACCTGAAAAAACAACCATGGGATATATGCTCCTGGAAATCGATCCGACGGCGTTTCTGTTCCCGCTCATCCAGTCGTGGCCCACGCCAAGCCATACGGCCGAGACCCTGCTCGTCCGAAGGGAAGGCAATGATGTCCTCTTCCTCAATGAGCTCCGCCACATCAAGAAAACCGTGCTCAGGCTCCGGCTGCCCCTTTACCGGCATGATCTCCCTGCAGCCAGGGCGGTGCTCGGCTATGAAGGCGCCATGGAAGGGGATGATTACCGAGGCAAGGCCGTGCTTGCCTACCTGGACAAGATCCCCGATTCACCGTGGTTCATGGTGTCCAAGGTGGACCAGGATGAGATCTATGCACCTATCCAAAAGGTAGCGCTGAGCATCACGGTAATTGTCATCCTCATGATCCTCGGGAGCGGATCATTTATTTTTGTGTGGTACCGGGGAAGACAGGCAGAAATCTATCGCCGGCAGCTGGAACTGGAACGTGAGCGCACTGCCCTGGCGGAGCGGGTGAACCTGCTCACCCGGCATGCCAACGATATCATCTTTATGCTGGATCAGGACTGGCTCATCCTCGAGGCCAACGACCGGGCACTGGAGGCATATGGGTATTCCCTGGAAGAGCTCCGGCACAAGCACCTCTATGAGCTGCGGCTGCCGGGACCAAGGGAGGAGTTCGAACCCCAGATCGAGCCCATAAAGAGCAAGGGAAGCGCCGTCTTTGAAACGACCCACCAGCGCAAGGACGGAACGGTATTTCCGGTGGAATCCAGTGTGCGGATGGTTGAAATAGGCGGTATGGAGTTCATTATGGATATTGTCCGCGACATTACCGAGCGCAAAAAGGCCGAAGAAGAGGTGAAGAAGGTCCTAGCCGATCTGGAGCGATCCAACAAGGAGCTCGAGCAGTTCGCCTACGTGGCATCTCATGACCTGCAGGAGCCCCTCCGCATGGTCTCGAGCTTCACCCAGCTCCTGGCAAGGCGTTATGGGGACAAGCTCGACCAGGATGCAAAGGATTTCATCAATTATGCCGTGAATGGTGCCAACCGTATGCAGAGACTCATTCAAGACCTGCTGACCTATTCACGTGTTTCCACAAGGGGCGGCTCCCCGGCCCCCACGGATACCGGCAGCGCCCTCGACGAGGTACTCGCGAATCTCCATGTGTCAATTATGGAGTCAGGGGCGCTCGTAACGAATGATGAAATGCCTGTCGTGACGGCCGATCGCTCACAGCTTGTCCAGGTGTTCCAGAACCTCGTCGGAAATGCCATAAAGTTCCGCAGCGATGATCCTCCCCGTATCCATATCTCGGCCGAAAAGTCGGGGGACGAATGGATATTTTCCGTGGAGGACAACGGTATAGGAATGGAACCGCAGTATTTCGACAGGGTTTTTGCCCTGTTCCAGAGGCTGCATGCCGGTGAAAAATACCAGGGTACCGGCATCGGCCTTGCGCTCTGCAAGCGAGTCATACAGAGACTTGGGGGCAGGATATGGGTGGAATCCCGGCACGGCGAAGGCTCTACCTTTTATTTCACCCTCAAAGGAGTAGAACAATGAAAATGCCAGGCGTATCTATCGACATCCTCCTGGTGGAGGACAATGAAGGAGATGCACGGCTCGCCAAGGAGGCACTCAAGGAGAGCAAGGTTTTGAATAACGTTTACCACGTGCTTGACGGGGTGGAGGCCATGGCGTTTCTCCGGAAAGATGGGAAGTATGCCGATGCACCGAGGCCGCATCTCATCCTGCTCGATCTCAACCTGCCCCGGAAAGACGGCAGGGAGGTGCTGGCCGAGATCAAAGGCGATGAGTGCCTGAAGAGGATCCCGGTCGTTGTGCTCACCATCTCAAACGATGAGAAGGACATCTTCAAGACATACAATCTCCATGTGAACTGCTTTATCACCAAGCCAATAGATTTCGAACAGTTCTTACGGGTGGTGAAGTCCATCGAGGACTTCTGGCTTAGTGTTGTTCAGCTTCCGGCAAACGGTTGCAGCAAGCAATAGAAGTTGCACCCATCTCCCTGCTTCTGAAGAGTGGGATGAGCGAAAGGGCGAATTGGAATCCGTATGAGACAGGATAAAAATCTTTCCATACTCCTGGTCGAAGACAATGAAGGAGACGCCAGGCTTATCCGGGAGATGTTCAGAAGCATCCCGGATGTCGAGCTTACAAGGGCTGACAGCCTGTCCACAGCGCTCGAATACCTGAGGCATCATTCAGCCGAAATCGTCCTCCTCGATCTCGGGCTTCCCGACAGCCATGGTCTTGCAACGGTTACCAGTTTTGCTGCACGGATGCAGGCCCTGCCCATCGTTGTCCTTACCGGGCTGGGGGACGACATGCTCGCACTCGACGCACTCAAGGCCGGTGCCCAGGATTATCTGGTCAAGGGTCTCGTGGAACCTGAGATGCTCATGAGGTCCATCCGGTACGCTAAAGAGCGCAAGCTGGTGGAGGTGGCGCTCAGGGAGAGCGAGGAGAGATACCGCATCACCCTGGAGGGCATGCTCGACGCCGTAAGCATCCAGATCATAAAGGATGCCCGTTATCTCTACGTCAACAAGGCCTTTTGCGACATTACCGGGTATAACCCTGAGGAGGTCATAGACAGGACCCCCTTTGACCTGAACCTGCCCCTTACCCCTGAAGACCAGGATAATTATCTAGAATGCATCCTTGAAAGGCCGGGAAGAGGGCGGAAAGAAATCCAGTACCGGATGAAAGACGGGACCATCCTCTATGCACTGTTGTCGTGCACGCCCGTCTTGTACCGGAATGAGGACTGTGCAGTCGTGGTCATGACGGACATAACGGCGTTGAAAAAAGCCGAGGAGTCGAGAAAAAGGCTCGAGATCCAGCTTGCCCAGGCGAAGAAGATGGAGGCCCTGGGGACTCTGGCCGGAGGCATTGCCCACGATTTCAACAATATCCTCACCGCCATCACGGGATTCACCGAGATAGCGCTGCATAACGTCTCAATCCCTGAAAAGGTGGAGAAACACCTGACCGATGCCCTTCGGTCCGGCAGGAGGGCTAGGGACCTCTTGCGCCAGGTCCTCGCCTTCAGCAGGCACGCTGCCGGAGAATATGCCCCGGTAACGCTCGCTTACCCCATCAAGGAATCTCTCGGCAGGCTCCGTACCATGATACCCGGGAACATAGAGATCAGTCAGAACCTGGTCGCCTCCGCCAAGGTCATGGCCGACCCTGCCCAGATCAGCCAGATGATCATCAACCTCTGCATGAACGCGGCGCAGGTCATGGAAACGAGCGGGGGCAGGCTGAGCGTCAGCCTGGATGAGGTGCAGCTGGATGATGAGGCCCTGAGCCTTAATCTAGCGAAGGGCCCGTACCTGAAGCTTGTCGTCGGCGATACCGGGCCCGGCATGCCGCCTGAGATCATGGAGCACATATTCGAACCCTATTTTACCACGAAAAAGCTGGGCGACGGGTCGGGTATGGGCCTTGCGGTCGTGCACGGGATTGTGAAAAGACATGGAGGTGCCATCAGCTGCAGGAGCACGCCGGGGCAGGGAACTATCTTTGAGATCTACCTCCCCAAGACAATGCAGAAAGAAGAATGGGAAGAACCCAGGGTCCCGATGGAAATGCCTACGGGCACCGAGAGAATTCTCTTCGTTGATGACGAACCGGCCCTCGTGGATCTTGCGCAGAGTCTTTTCGAATCCCTGGGGTATCAGGTGACCGCGACTTCCAGCAGCACCCAGGCACTTGAGCTCTTCAGGAAGGACCCTGGCCGGTACGATGTGGTGGTGACGGATATGACCATGCCGGAGATGACGGGTGACAGGCTGTCTCAAGAGATGATGGAGATAAGACCCGACTTGCCTGTCATCCTGTATACCGGCTACAGCGAGTATATGTCGGAAGAGCAGGCAAAGGCCATGGGTATACGGGAATTCATCCTGAAACCGTTCGGGATGAGGGACATGGCTCACGCGATCAGGAAGGTCCTGGACGAGAACCGCGAGGTTCCAAAACCGACAAACAAAAAGCTGTCTCCCGGCAGGAAGAAGTGAGGATGAAAAGGTGAGTACTGATAAAAGACTCGGCATTCTTCTGGTTGAGGACAATCCGGGCGATGCATACCTGATCCGGGAGATACTCCGGAGCATCACAGGAGTGGACATCACGAGCGCCCCGAACCTTTCGTCGGCCTTCGATCATCTGGAGCTGCATACGGCCGACATTATCCTCCTCGATCTGAGCCTTCCTGACAGCCAGGGCCTGGAAACCGTGAGGAGGGTTGTTCTACGGATGCCCATGCTGCCCATCATCGTTCTTACAGGCCAGGACGACGATGAACTTGCTCTCGAATCGCTCAAGGCAGGCGCCCAGGATTATATTGTGAAGGGTCTCGTGGAACCCGAGATGCTGATGCGGTCGATCCGCTACGCCATGGAACGAAAAATGGCGGAAGAGGAGTTGAATAAGCATCGCGAACACCTGGAAGAGCTGGTGAAGGAGCGAACCCAGGAACTGGAAGAAAGGAATGCACAACTGGAGAAAGAAATAATCGAGCGCGAGCAGGCTGAAGAAGAGAAGAGAAGGCTCGAGAATCAGCTCGTGCAGTCACAGAAGATGGAGGCCTTGGGCAGATTTGCCGGCGGGATAGCCCATGATATGAACAACATGCTCTATCCCATCATCGTCGACACCGAGTATCTTCTGGAAGAAACGATACCGGACACCTCTGTCCACCAGACCTTAAAGCAGATCTTAAGAGCAGCTTGCCGGCAGAGAGACCTGGTCAAGCAGATTCTGTCATTTTCGAGGCGTTCAGAGCAGCGGCTGACCCCGATAAAGCTGACACCGCTCATAAAAGAGACCCTGAGCCTCCTGAGATCCTCATTGCCGAGCACCATAGAGATAAGGCAGCATATCGTCAACACCTCTGACATGATCCTCGGCGACCCGACTCAGATACAGCAGATCATCATGAACCTGTGCAGGAATGC
>DATKLV010000242.1:0-8531 GCA_035542255.1 Desulfomonilia bacterium
CATCCGTCACCCTGCCGTAGAGCTCTGCATTGATAAAGTTGCCGATC
Organism: Desulfomonilia bacterium; assembly: GCA_035542255.1. Lineage (GTDB taxonomy): Bacteria > Desulfobacterota > Desulfomonilia > UBA1062 > UBA1062 > MWEI01. The sequence continues at coordinate 48 of DATKLV010000242.1, forward strand.
CGCCCGAAAAAAAGACCTGGTGTTGATCCTATGGCCCCGAGATCCGCCAGCATGAGAAACGGTTTTTTCCTGTATGTCGAAAAGATCCATCCAGTGAGAATAAGGCCTATCAGGCCGCCATGGAACGACATACCGCCTTCCCAGACAGCAAAAACCTTCAAGGGGTGGGAGAAATAATAACCCGGATTATAGATGAGACAATAACCAATCCTGGCGCCCAAGACCAGCCCGAGAATGCAGTAGGTGATCAGGTCCTCGACATCGGTCTTTGCCATGGGGAGCCTCCTGCGGCGGCAGACATCCATGATGACGACATACGCGAGAATAAATCCGATGATATACATAAGGCCATACCATCTGAGCTGCAAGGGACCGAAATGGATAAGCACGGGGTCTATCTGGGGATATCTCATGGATTATGGTGTTCTCACATCTTCCCTAGGTAAGTCACGGATCTCGGCCTTCTTTGCCTGATCAAGATCAATCCGGAGGTGAATCCCCGGCAATGATGCCGGGGAAAAATCGATGATGCCGTATAAGTTTTATTTTCTATAATTCTTTATCTTTTTTAGACAATTTCTTAGGCAGCCTTGACTAAATCTTGCTGAATTGCTATTGTTTCTACTATACGAAAGGGATATTGCTCATGTTCAAGGTAGGAGATATAGTAGTATATCCGGCACATGGTGTTGCTGAAGTGGATTCGGTGGAGGACAGGGAGATCTCAGGCAGTAAAATGTCTTTCATCATTTTGAAGATCATCGACACCCAGATGACCGTCATGGTCCCCGTGTCAAATGTCAAGAATGTCGGCATCAGGGAGCTCATTAAAAATAAGGGGATAGATCAGGTCATTGATATCCTTAAACAGAGATCGGTACATGTTGACAACCAGACCTGGAACCGCCGGTATCGGGAATATATGGAAAAGATCAAGAGCGGCTCAGCCTTCGAGATCGCCGAGGTATTAAGAGATCTCAATATCCTTAAACGCGGTAAAGAGCTGTCTTTCGGTGAGAGAAAAATGTATGACACTGCCAAGAACCTCTTGGTTAATGAGATCTCGATATCAAAAAAAATCGATAAGAAAGATGCCGAGAAAATGATCCTTTCTGCCATGGGGAAAATAGACGCGGCATCATCATCTTAATTCAGAGCGGGATATTGACATGAAATGGATGTTACGGATTCTTATTGCCCTGGTTGTCTTCTATGGATCCTTTCAATATGCGAATGAGCAGATGGGAGGAAGGATCTGGAGCTTCATTCTCCCTCTCATTGCCGAGACATGCCTAATCGCTATCTTCATCGGCGAATCAAAAGGGCTGAAGCTCCATCCCATGGCTTATGCCGGCGGCCTCATAGGGACGATCCTCGGGCTTATCATCGGCAGCCTTTTCGGTTATGTTCTCATCGGGATCAATACGAGCGGGATCTATCTCTTCATCCTCATCAACACCTTGTTCGCCTACCTGGGATATACCGTTGGCATTGCCTGGGGCAAGGAAATAGCAACTCTCCCCCTATTCCAGCAGAAGTCCAGGGGTGAGAGCACCCGATTGAAGATCCTCGATACGAGCGTTATCATAGACGGCAGGATATCGGACATATCCGATGCAGGGTTCATTGAAGGTACCTTGATTGCCCCCCAATTCATTTTGAATGAACTGCAGCATATCGCCGACTCGTCCGACCCTCTCAAGAGGGCCAGGGGAAGACGCGGCCTCGATATCCTTAATAAGCTCCAGAAAAGCCCGCACGCAAAAATCGAGGTCATGGATATCGACTTCCCAAAGATCAAGGAGGTCGATTCCAAACTTATAGCCTTGGCCAGAGACATAAATGCGGATATCCTCACTAATGATTTCAACCTGAACAAAATCGCACAGATCCAGGGTGTAAACGTACTGAACATCAACCAACTCGCTAATGCCGTCAAACCCATCGTACTCCCCGGCGAGAGCATGTCCGTGAGCATAACCAGGCAAGGCAAGGAGCGTGGTCAGGGTGTGGCATACCTGGATGACGGCACCATGGTGGTGGTTGAGCAAGGGGAGAGCCTGCTCAACCAGAACATCGAGGTGGTAGTCACCTCAATCCTCCAGACCCCTGCCGGAAGGATGATCTTCGCAGCCCCCAAGAACAATGTCTCTTAGTGCCGTCATAGTTGCCGGCGGCAGCGGAGCCAGGTTCGGCCTGAAAAAGCAGTTTCTCGACCTGGCAGGTACCCCTGTTCTGAAGAGGGCTGTTTCCTGCTTTGATGACCACAGCGCAATCAATAGACTCATCATCGTGGTTCCTGAAGAAGATATCTCTCATACCCTGGAAATACTCGCGAATACCAGAACCGAGTATGTCATTGCAGGTGGCGGCAGTACAAGGCAGGAGTCTGTCATGAACGGATTGCTCCATGCCCGTGACAGCCGGACGGTCCTCATCCATGACGGTGTCCGCCCTCTTGCCTCTAGGCAACTCATAGACAGGGTGCTTAAGGGTCTTTCGGGATACGAGGGATGCATCCCGGCCATCGAGGTGACGGATACTTTGAAAGAAGTCCGTAACGGAGTGGTTGTGAAAACCATCCCGCGGGGGAGACTCTATCAGGTCCAGACACCCCAGGCCTTTGTCACGAAGATCCTTGTCTCGGCTCATGAAAAGGCGCTCAATGACGGATCTCTTCAATTCACCGATGACAGCTCACTCATCGAAGCCGCGGGTAAATCGGTAAGGATCGTTGAGGGTGACCCCCTCAATGTGAAGATAACCTATAAGGACGATATCCTGGTGGCGGAGGCGATCTTAAGATGCCGTACCGAGTCGGAATAGGCTATGACATACATAGGCTTGTCGAAGGCAGGCCCCTGATTCTCGGGGGTATAACCATCCCGTATAACAAGGGACTGCTTGGTCATTCCGATGGTGACGTGATTGTCCACGCAATAGGTGATGCCATCTTGGGGGCTATTGCCCATGGCGACATCGGCGAGATGTACCCGGACACATCGAGACAGACCGAGGGCATGGATTCAATCAAGATTCTGAAAGAAATCATGGATACGATCGCCGGGGAATACGAGCTTCTCAATGTCGATGTGAACTGTATCTGCGAGAGGCCCAAGCTTGCCGGTTATCGATCCGGAATGATAAATACCATAGCATCCGCATTGGGCGTAATTCATTCTATTGTATCGGTGAAATTCCGTACCAACGAGGGACTCGGTGATGTCGGCGAAGAAAGGGCCATCGCCGCCCAGGCCGTAGTGATGCTGAAAAGGCGGTGAACCCTTGTCAGGTCAGCAGGAGCGCCTTTAGACGCGATAAGACTGTAATCGCGGCTAAAGCCGCTCTTACATCTCCGTCAAATCCTCTTTATCCTGCAATCTTCATATGCTAACCTGATGTTCCCCGGGATTCGGACTAATAAAGAAAGGCCTAAGGAGACTCCATGGAACTGAATGTGTACAATACGCCCCTCAAGAAGAAGAAGTCCTTTGAGCCATTGAAGGGCAATAAGGTGGGCATGTATGTATGCGGGGTAACTGTCTATGATATGTGCCACATAGGCCATGCCCGTTCGCTCATCGTCTTTGATGTCGTTTCGCGTTATCTCAGGAGAAAAGGCTATGAGCTTACCTATGTGAGAAACTTCACGGACATTGACGACAAGATCATTGCCAGAGCCAACTCGCTCGGGACATCATACCGCGACATAGCCGACCGCTACATCGACGAATTCAAGAAGGACATGGAGACCCTTGATGTGAGGCCTGCAGACATCGAGCCCAAGGCCACGGATCACATCAAGGACATCATCGAGTTGATTCGGATACTACAGGACAAGGGCCTGGCATATCAGGCGGATGACGGCAGCGTGTATTTCAGCGTCTCGAACTTCAAAAGCTACGGGGCTCTCAGCGGGAGAAGGACCGAGGAGATGATTGCAGGCGCCCGCGTCGATGTCGAGGAACTCAAGCGGGACCCCCTGGATTTTGCTCTCTGGAAGCGGAGCAAAGAGGGCGAACCCTGGTGGGACAGCCCATGGTCAAAAGGCAGGCCCGGCTGGCATATCGAATGCTCTGCCATGAGCACTCACTTCCTCGGCCCCACACTCGACATCCATGGCGGAGGCAGGGATCTCATATTCCCCCATCACGAGAACGAGACCGCCCAGTCCGAAGGTGCCTTCGGAGTGCCCTTTGTCAGGTACTGGATTCACAACGGCTTCGTCACCGTTGACGGAGAGAAGATGAGCAAGTCACTCGGCAACTTCATGACCATCCGAGAACTCACCAAAGATGTACACCCCGAAGTCCTGAGGCTCCTCCTCTTGTCCCACCATTACCGGAGCCCCATAGACTTCTCCCACGACGCCCTCACAACCACACGGCATTCCCTGGTGCGATTCTATGAGATGCTCGACAGGGTAAGCCATGTCTCTGCAGTACAATCGGATTCCCGTCTTGCAGGAAATATCAGCAACTTCACAACGCAACTAGATGAGGCCATGTCGGATGACTTCAATACCGCCAGGGCGATAGCATCACTCCATGACCTCACCACGGAGATCAACCGAACACTGGACATAGATTCAGCCGTGTCTGAAGAAGATAAAGCAGGCCTTGAAAAGGCCATAAGTGAGGTTACGGAGACATTCGGGATCCTTGCGGAAAACCCTGCGAAATTTTTGGAATCCATGAAACGGGACGGTATACAGGTGACAGGCCTTACGGAACAGGAGATCATCGGCCTCATTAATGAGAGAAACCTTGCAAGAAAATCAAGAGACTTTAAGAAGTCCGATGAGATCAGGGATATGCTGAAGACCAAGGGGATTCAGCTCAAAGACACCCCGGAAGGCACAGTGTGGGAAAAGATCTAAACTTAAAGTGGGCCCCTCACCCCGGCCCTCTCCCCATGTATAAATGGGGAGAGGGGACTATAAAATCATACGATGGAGAAACAATCCATTGTGAAGAGGGTATTGAATGTACAATAAGGGCCGCCCTCGCCCCCTTTCAGGGGGAGAGGGCCGGGGTGAGGGGGTTCACTTTATCACAGCACATGAAACTGAGCCTCAACCATTATGGCATATAAGCTCATCTCACCCTTCAGCCCCCAGGGTGATCAACCTCAGGCGATTGATGCCCTGTGTGAGGGAATTGAACGTGGTACTCGGGACCAGGTCCTCCTTGGTGTCACCGGTTCTGGGAAAACCTTTACCATGGCATGCGTGATAGAGAGGACAAGCAGGCCCGCTCTGGTTATTGCACCCAATAAAATCCTTGCTGCACAGCTGTACGGCGAGTTTCGCGAGCTCTTCCCGGATAACGCTGTAGAATATTTTATCAGCTACTATGACTACTACCAACCTGAGGCATATGTCCCGTCAAGGGATCTTTATATCGAAAAGGACTCTTCGATCAACGAGGATATCGACAAACTCAGGCACAGGGCCACACGTGCACTGTTCGAACGGCAGGAGTGCATTATCGTAGCCTCGGTCTCCTGTATCTACGGGCTTGGTTCTCCGGAGGCCTACCAGGGTATGCTCCTCTACCTGGAAGAAGGCCGGTCTAGTACACGGGAGGAAATACTGAAGAAACTCGTCGAGATCCAATATGAACGCAATGATCTTGATTTTCATCGGGGCACTTTCCGGGTCAGAGGTGATATCATAGAGATCTTCCCGGTTCATGAAGACGATACGGCAATACGGATCGAGCTCTTAGATGACGAGATCGAAGCACTCTGGCAGATCGACACGATCAGGAGTAAAAAGGTCAATAGAATCAATCATGTGCCGATTTATCCGGCCTCCCATTATGTGACTCCCCGCTCGATCATGCTGAATGCCATTGACGCCATCAGAGAAGAGCTGAAAGAACGGATTGCATTCTTCCAGGCAAACAACCGTCTCATCGAGGCACAGAGGATCGAGGAGAGGACTCGATACGACCTGGAGATGCTCATGGAAACGGGGAGCTGCAAGGGGATTGAAAACTATTCCAGGCATCTTACCGGCCGCAGACCGGGAGAACCTCCCCCTACCCTCATGGACTATCTTCCCAAGAATACCATCGTGTTCTTGGATGAATCACATGTGGGTGTACCCCAGCTCATCGGCATGTACCGCGGTGACCATTCACGGAAATCCACCCTGGTGGAATATGGCTTCAGGCTCCCGTCCGCCCTCGACAACAGACCGCTTAGATTCGATGAGTTTAATAGAATCGTCAACTCGATCGTCTATGTCTCAGCCACTCCTGGAGACTATGAACTGAAGCAGACTAAGGGAAAGCTGGCGGAACAGGTGGTGAGACCGACCGGCCTTCTGGACCCTCTCATAGAGATCAGACCGGCCACCGGCCAGGTGGATGACCTTTACGGAGAGATCAGAAAAGTAGTTGATAAAGGCGGCCGTGTGCTCGTCACCACGTTAACGAAAAGGATGGCCGAGGAGTTGACAAATTATTACCAGGGCCTTGAGATCAAGGTTAGATACATGCATTCCGACATTGACACGCTGGAAAGGATTGAGCTTGTCAAGGGGCTCAGAGAAGGCTCTTTCGACGTGCTGGTGGGGATCAATCTTCTGCGGGAAGGACTCGACATCCCGGAAGTCACCTTAGTTGCCATACTTGACGCGGATAAGGAAGGGTTTCTGCGATCCGTACGTTCACTCATCCAGACTGCAGGCAGGGCCGCCAGGAACATCGACGGCAAGGTCATCATGTACGCCGATGCCAAGACCGCATCCATAGAGAAGGCATACTCCGAGACCATGAGGAGAAGGCAGAAGCAGGAGTTGTACAACAAGGCCAACGGTATCACGCCGAGAAGCATCCAGAAGAACATCAGAGATATCCTGGCATCCATATATGAACGCGACTACCCTGACATATCGGCACAGATCAAGACATCCATGGGCACCATTGAGATCAGAAAAATCAAAGATACGATTAAAGATCTGGAAAAGAAGATGATAAAGGCCGCCCAGGATCTGCGGTTTGAAGAAGCAGCTGAAATAAGAGATGAAATCAAAAGATTGAAACGGATAAACCTGGCTGTGGAAGGATGAGGATGAACCACGATCTATCCAAGCTCGGCTATAAAACCGTGAGAGAAAAGAATCTCACCCTCATTTATAAACTCAGTGTGCCGCAGCTGCGGGAGTCGGCATTAACGGAGCGAGCACTCGGTGAGCCCTCGCCGTTCAAGGGGAGGTCCCGCCTGCATATCATCCCCCCGGACATGGTGGTGCGCCCTCTCATGCACGGCGGGCTGTTCAGGCATCTGACGGGACGGCTATTTCTGAGCTCGGCCAGGACCATCCGGGAGCTGAAGGTGAGCAGATACCTCACCATCAATGGTGTGCCGACACCCGAGATCCTGGCAGTAAGGCTTATAAGGAAAGGCCTCTTCTATTCCATCGATGTCGTATCAAGACTCGTGCCCGACTCCATGGATCTCATGACCTGCCTGGAAACCCCTCGCACGGATGTCAGCGAGATCCTTATGAAGGCCGGCACCCTTGTCAGGAAGATCCATGACCTGGGGATCTACCATGCAGACCTCCACATCAAGAACCTCCTCATGGACAGCGCCGGGAACCTGTGGGTACTGGATCTTGATAAGGCCCGCCTCTATGCTACGCTGCCCGGTTTCATGAAAAGGCTTAATATCGGTCGCTTCATGCGATCTATGAAGAAATGGGAGAGAAAGGGCCGCATCCACCTGCCGAACGACTGGCAGCGGTGTTTCATGACCGGATATCTCGGATAGCCTCTACGCCAGAAAATTCGGGTATTCCATAGCATCATTTCGAGCAGCGCATATCGGGCTTCACTCGATATTATCCTAGGGACCCCCCACCCCAACCCTCTCCCCATGGAAGATGGGGAGAGGGGATGAAAGCACCATGCAACATTATAAGGAATACCCCTCTCCACTTATCAGGGGGAGAGAGGATTAAAGCACCATGCATCTATATATGCAATCCCCCCCTCTCCACCTATCAAAGGAGAGGGCCGGGGTGAGGGGGTGATGTCTTCAGTTCAGATGTTCATGCATTCGCACGGCACAATGCATCCCTTCAGCCATGCAATAATTCAGTTCGATTGAGATTGATTTCATATCATCCAGGAAATGATATCATACATTATTACAGAAACACCTTTTATAAGCATTTGATGTAATGGCATTAAAAAGAGGTTTATGAGGAGAAGCCGAAGGCGACGAAGCAATCCCGAAGCGTACGGCTTACTTCTCTCCGCTCAATGAGAGGATTGCACTCCGTACATCATCCATAAGGCGATCCCTGTCATCCATGCTGTAACGCGATGCATCGATAGGTTTGCCGATATTTACCTTGACCTTCTGCCCGAGATGGAACTCAAAGGCATCGGGCCTGAGGATATTCTCGGAACCCTGGATGCCCACCGGTATAATCACTGCACCCGTCTGTAATGCAAGCATGAATCCGCC
>DATKLV010000243.1:0-4154 GCA_035542255.1 Desulfomonilia bacterium
AACATGTGCAGGGATTGTGCGAGGATATAGTTGCCCAGTGCGCTATGGACCCTTAATCCTAGCTGCGTGATGAACTCCAACGTCTTGCGTGCATGATAGTATGCCTGGTCGCCGTCTTTCTGTATAAGAGCCTCCCTTGCCTTAACTTGGTGGTATACCTTCTTTTCCCAGGGGCCTAAGAGATTGTAATTGCTGGTAAGGGTATCCAGGAATGCATGAGCCTTTTGAGGATCGTTCTCATTGAGGCAGCTCATTGCTGCATGGCACCGGAAAAAATGGTCCATATTATGGATACCTATTTCATCGGCAATCTCTGAACCCTTACCTGCTGAGCTAAGGCATTCTTCATGGTTCGCCTTCATGACATGGTAATTGGCTTCCATGAGATACAGGAAGAGGCTTGTCACGGGTGGGATATCTTTTGATTTTATAATTGCTTTCAATTGATCATAGATAAGGTCCATCTTGGGGACATCGAATTGAAGGATGTAATAGAAAAGAATGGCATGGATCAAACGGGCCTTAATGGTTATGGGGATCGATTGTTCAAGGAGAGAGACCGCCCTGTTGACCCATGTCCCGATACTTGGATGTTCCGGTTGATACAAGATAAGAGCGGTTACCATACCATCGAGTAACCGTGCTTCAAGGTCCTTTGAAGGGATTTCTTCTCCGGTGCTGAAGAGTTTTTCGAATACCGGTATCCATGGCTCGTACTGGGAGAAATCTGAAAAGGAAAGTTGAATGGACTCAGTGATCCCACACAGGGAAGAGAGTATGCCATTTCTTTCCCCTGCAAATGAGAACCTTCCAAATGCCTTCTCAAAGACATTCTTTGCACTGTCCGGGTCGTAGGACAAAAGGGAAGTGCCTTTCCAATATAGAAGCCAGGGATGTTTTTCGACAATATGATCCGGGACTGGGTTGAGCCATTCCTGGAGGGTCCGGTGACGTCCCTGTTCTACTAGGGCCGGGGAATTCTCAATGATGAGGGGCACCATGGCCTCCCAGCCCGATATTTTTTTCAGCAGGTCCATGGCCGCTTCTACCTGACCACTGCTCTGGAGAATAACAGACGCAGAGTTTGAAACCTCTTCGAGCTCCTCATGAGAAAAAGTCTCTCGTGCCGTCTTCACGAGGAACTCCCGGAACAGCGGGTGGTAATCGTAAGAAGACTCTGCCTTGAAATGCTTCTCTATGAAGAAGTTGTTGCGATAGAGGTTAGACAGAATACGGCCGGAGTCACTGTTCCCGGTGAGATCACGGGCCATCACTGCCGTCATCCCTGTCAGGAAGGAGGTCTTCATGAGGAAGTCTCTTGTTGTTGCATCCAGCCTGTCGAAAAGTTCCGCCCCGAAATAGTGCATGATCTCTTCCGGGGTGGAGCCGTGAGGTTGCAGCTCGTGGCAGTCCTTTCGTTTTAATTCACCTATCATGAGGGTAACACCAGCAGTCCACCCATCTGTAATCTGGTGTATGCAATCGATGGTCTCCTGATCGGTTGCCGGCTGATACTTCATCTGGATTATCTGTTCGGTCTCCTCGCGGGTCAGTTTCAGATCATCCCATACGAGCAGACCCATCTGGGCGTTTGCCTGGAGGCGGGCGTAGGCGGGTGGTGGGGATGTTCTGCTGATGAGGATTACAGTAATCCCGTGAGGTACCCGGGCCAGACCGTTAACAAAGATGGTATGGAATGATGAAGCATCCGGCAGATCCTGGCAGTTGTCAAAGACAATGGTAAATCTTTGATTACTGTCATTCTTGTTCCCCTTCTTTTTCATGCTGCGGGAAAGGAGATGGATAGAGAGGTCTTCAAAGAATCTCAGGGTAAATGTCGGAAGGACTGAGGCGTATTCAGGTGTCAGAGTGGGGAAGCCCTTTTTTGCCCGGGGTACTGCGCTGATGGCGGCCTTGCCAAGGTAATAGAAAAAGGTCGCAGGATCGTCATCCCCCATGTCCACCTGATACCAGAGGCAGGGCAGTCCCCTGTCTTCGAGGTATGTCGACACGAGGGTGGTCTTTCCCGATCCGGCAGGAGCCGAGATCCAGATTGTCTGATATTCAAGCAGGTTGTCGAGCTTTTCGAAAAGGTGAGCCCGGGGCAGGGCCTGGGTGTTGAGCGGAGGTGTCACCTTTGCCAGAGCAGGGTGTGTTCTAGCACTCGCTGTATTTTTTGCCATACCTGCCTTCACATTGCATGAAACACAACTAAGAGATCACAATGCATGGAACTCATGAAAACTCAAAATAATATTAACCCAATTTAATAAAAATATCCAGAGAAGTATAGAGAATTTAGTTCTTTACAGAGCTTTTGGATCTTGTAATATAAACATAATGCTTTATAATTAAAACTATAGCTCATACATCGAATGAGATTTTCCAGGCACCAGAGAGCTCTTTTTAAAATGAGGAGAAGTCTGTGGGCCGTATCTTCCTGATTCACATTACAAATCTCACGATCCTTGAAATAGTATCCCCTAGCCCCTTGGGAGATAGGGACGGGGTGAGGGGTAAACTAACGAGAAATTCTGCGTGAGTGAGAACAACCATCATATCGAATCCGACCGTCGCCTGGTCACGGTGATGTTCGCGGACATCTCCGGGTTCACGGCCATTAGCGATAAGATGGACCCGGAAGAAGTGACTGACCTCATGAACGAGTGCTTTCGAACCATGGAGGCATGCATAGAAGAGCATGGCGGCACCATTGACAAGTTCATGGGTGACTGCATGATGGTGCTCTTCGGCGCACCGAAGGCCTTGGAAGATGCACCGCACCGGGCTATCGAGACGGCCCTTGAGATGAGCGAGAGTCTTCAGCGGTTCAACATGGACAAGAGGCTTCCCGTGCCCCTGAGTTTCCACATCGGGATCAACACTGGGCCGGTCGTGGCGGGCATGGTGGGCGGAGAGAAGAAACAGGATTTCACGGTCATGGGCGATACCGTGAACCTGGCATCGCGCATGGAAGGCGCCGCAGAGGCAGGGACAGTGCTGGTCTCGGAGAGCACCTTCCGCCTGACCGAGGGTTACTTCGACTTCGAAGTTATGGGCCCCATCGCAGTCAAGGGTAAGGAACAGCCAGTGCATGCCTACAGGGTGCTCGGGCCGCGCCATGTCATGACCAGACTGGAGGCATCCTTGAGCAAGGGGCTATCCCCTTTCGTCGGCAGGACAGCGGAGCTCCAGCACCTGGGGCGCTGCCTTGAACAGGCAAGTGAAGGCCATGGCCAGGTGGTGGCTGTAGTTGGTGAACCTGGTGTAGGGAAGTCGAGGCTGATACGCCAGTTCAGGGAGTACTTGCCTGCAAGCGATTACCAAATCATAGAGGGCGGGTGCATCCACTACGGCGATGCAATTCCCTATCTTCCTGTCCTGGAAATCCTGAGGCGCTTTTTCGACATAAAGGAGGATGATGCCGAACCATCCATAAAGCAAAAGATCAAAGAAAGGATCACTCAGCTCAATATGCCCGCTCCTCAGTTCCTGCCGCCCGTTCATGAAATCCTCTCGCTCACGGGTGAGGATGAAGGATATCTCAAGCTCGATGCCAAACAGCGGCGAGACAGGGTATTCGAGACCGTACGGCTGCTTCTCATTGCAGAAAGCCAGAGAAGGACGCTCATCCTCGTGGTGGAGGATCTGCACTGGATCGATAAGACCTCCGAAGAGTTTCTCTCTTTCCTCATCAATTCGCTTGCCGCCACCAGGATAATGCTCATTCTTCTGTTCCGGCCCGAGTACAACCCTGCTGCCTGGGTGACCAAGACTTTTTATACCCAGATCCGGGTGGACCAGCTCTCCAGGGAGACAAGTGCAGATCTCGTGCGCGTCATACTCAGCGGGGAGGTCGATTCAACCCTAAGCGATTTCATTGTGGCCAGGACCGAGGGCAATCCCCTGTTCATCGAGGAGCTCACTCACAACCTCATTGAGAACGGATCCATAAAGAAGGAGGAGACCCGTTATAACCTATCCCGAAATCAGGCCGACTTAGATGTGCCTGCCACCATCCAGGGGATCATCGCAGCCCGCCTCGACCGTCTTGAAGGGACGCTGAAAGGTATCATGCAGACAGCCTCGGTTATAGGCCGGGAGTTTGCCTTCCGCATCCTGCAGGCAGTCGCCATCCTGAAGGACGACCTGAA
>DATKLV010000244.1:0-6340 GCA_035542255.1 Desulfomonilia bacterium
GAGTTAATCGATTTAATATACCCCTCATACATATAGAATCTTCAATGCGCTCTTTAAACATAGTGTATGATTTATCAGTTATTTTGTTCCCTTTAGGGGTAGTACCGACAACTTCACTATCTTTATTGAGATCGATATCGAGTGTAGTCAGTGATTTAAATTCCGCTTTCAGATTAGCTATTTCGTCAGCTAATTTAATAGAGCTTTTTACATTTTCTCTATCGATTCTCATCTGATTTGCTATTTCCACCTGTGAAAAAACATCGATATATTTTGTGCTTAAATCATTAAGAGCTCTCCAGCCTTCATCATTTCTGCCAGCTAACTGCAAGTACATTGCAAGTCTTAGTCTTTCTTGTATCGGTTTATAGTGGAATATAAGACTGGTGAGAACGAGCCGACACGGTTGAATCCAGGCTTTTACTGTTCCTAAGTATTCCAAACGCAAATCCGAGTGGAATCACCCATCACTCGTACCGAAGCGCATCGATGGGGTTCAGGAGGGAGGCCTTGTAGGCCGGGTAGAATCCGAAGAATATCCCTATGAAACCCGAGAATCCGAATGCGAGGAGCACCGCGAAGGGAGAGACGACCGTGGGCCAGTCGGCAAACTTCGATATGACGGCCGCCACGATGGTGCCCACGATTATCCCTACGATGCCGCCGATGAGGGAAAGGGTCATGGCCTCGATGATGAACTGGAACCGGATGTCTTTTGCTTTGGCGCCCACAGCCATGCGTATGCCTATCTCCCTGGTGCGTTCCGTCACGGACACCAGCATGATGTTCATGATGCCGATACCGCCTACCACGAGTGAGACAGAGGCGATGGCTCCCAGGAGCAGCGTCATGACCGTGGTGAACTGCTGGGCCATCTGGAGCATCTGTGTGAGGTTCCGTACCGTGAAATCCACATCCCTGCTCGGCCCGATGTGATGACGCTGCATCAGGAGATCATTCACCTCGGTCTCTGCAACCGGCAGTTCATCCGTGCTCTTCGCCTTCACCATGATGGTGCGCACCATGCCGGGAAAGGCCGTGCCGATGATCTTCTTCTGGGCGGTTGTAATCGGTATGTAGACCACATCATCCTGGTCCTGCCCACCGAGAGACTGGCCCTTCTCTTCAAGGATCCCGACGACCGTGAAGGGTACGTTCTTGACACGGATGATTTTGTTGAGCGGATCCTCTCCTCCGAAGAGGTTTTCCACTACGGTTTGACCGATGAGGCAGACCTTGGTGGCGTTGCGTATGTCCTGGTCCGAGAAGTTCCTTCCCTCAACGATTGCACAGTCCCTGACGACCAGGATGCTCGGGGTCGTACCGGTGATGGAAGTGGCCCAGTTCTGGTTTCCGTAGACAACCTGACCCGAGCCGCTCAGGATCGGGGCCACGGTCTGCACGGCCGAGCATTCCGATTCAATGGCCTCCGCATCACCTATGGTCAGGGTCGACTGGGAGCCCGACCCCATGCGCAGGCCGCCCTGGGTGGTGCTGCCGGGGACGACGATGATGAGGTTGCTCCCCACGCTGGCCACCTGCTGTGCGATCTTCCTGCTCGCGCCTGTCCCCACGGCGAGCATGGCGATGACTGCCCCCACGCCGATGATGATCCCCAGCATGGTGAGCGAAGAGCGCATCTTGTTCACCCACAAGGCCCTGAGCGATATCTTGATGGTGGCGGGAATGCTTATCATGATACCCCCGCCTCGTCGCTGACGACCTTCCCATCGAGGAAGTGGATCCTCCTCCTGCTGTAGGTTGCGATATCGGACTCGTGGGTGACCAGGATGATGGTTATGCCCGATTCACGGTTCAGCTTGACAAAGATCTCCATGATCTCGATGGAAGTCTTGGTGTCGAGATTACCGGTGGGTTCATCGGCAATGATGAGAGGAGCCTCATTGACCAGGGCCCGGGCAATGGCTAGCCGCTGCTGCTGCCCTCCTGAGAGCTGATTCGGATGGTGGTGCTCCCTGCCCTCGAGACCCAGGGATTTCAGAGCCCTCATGGCACGATCTCTCCTCTGCGCCGAATGGATGCCGTTATACAGCATGGGAAGCTCCACATTCTCCACGGCTGTAGCCCTGGGCAGAAGGTTGAACCCCTGAAAGACAAACCCTATCTTCCGGCTCCTGATATCCGCCAGGGCATCGGGTGTAAGGCTGCCGATATCCATACTATCGAGGCGATACGTCCCGCTGGACGGCTTATCCAGGCAGCCGACAACGTTCATGAAGGTGGACTTTCCGGAGCCCGAGGGACCCATGATCGCAACGAATTCTCCCTGCTCGATGCTCAGGGTTACCCCATCCAGGGCATGGACAGGATTGTCCCCCAAATCATAAATTTTATAGAGATCTTCTGTTTCGATCAGTGCCATCAGCGGAAGAACCTCGGCCCCTGGCTTGCCTGTTGCGGCTTGTCATTTTGCCCGAGGGCGGCTACAATGACCTCCTGACCCTCTTTTAACGGCCCGGAGATTATCTCGGTGAAAGAACCGTCACTGATACCGGCAGCGACTCTGACATGTTTCGGTTTGTCATTCTCCAGGATCCAGACACCCGGCCTTTTATCACCCTTAGCTGACTTTTTCGGTGAGTTCGCAGATCCGTTGCCCTGCTTTTCCGGATGATAGCGCAGCGCGCTGTTGGCCACCACAAGCACCCCGCTCCTGCGGGCCGTGATGATCGAGACATTCGCCGTCATACCCGGTTTGAGCTTAAGATCCTTGTTATCCACCTGCACGACTACATCATAGGTGACGACATTCTGCACCATGACCGCAGCATTCCTGACCTGTGCAACCTTGCCGGTGAAATTAGTATCCGGGTAGGCATCCACGGTGAACCGGGCCTCCTGGCCGACTTTTACGTTGCCAACATCGGCCTCGTCCACGCTCGTATCGATCTGCATCTTGGTGAGGTCATTGGCTATGGTGAAGAGCGTAGGGGTCTGAAAGCTTGCAGCCACGGTCTGGCCGACATCAATGTTGCGGGAGATGACCGTGCCGTTTACCGGGGACAGGATCTTCGTATAGCGCAGGTTTGTTTCCGCCTGGCTCAAGGCCGCCCTGTTCTGGAGGACTGAAGCCCTTGCAGCATCCACCTGCGCCTTGTTAGTCTGAACATTGGTTTCCGAGGTGTCCAGGTCGCTCTGGGCTATGAAATTCTTTGCAATGAGCTGCTTGTTGCGCTCATAGGTCCGCTGCGCATCAACGAGAGAGGCTTCACTCTTTTCGAGATTGGCCTCGGCATTGAGGAGGTTCGCCCTTGCCTGATCCACCTGGGCCTGGAATGTGGAGGGGTCGATCTGGGCCAGTAGCTGGCCCTTTGTCACCGGGGAATTGTAGTCCACATACAGTGCGTTGATCGTGCCTGACACCTGGGTTCCCACGAGGACGGTCGTCACGGCATTGACCGTGCCTGTGGCCGTCACCGTGGCCTCAAGGTCTGTCCGGTGAACAGAAGCTGTCTTGTACTGCGGTGCCTTGTCACCCTTCTTCAACAGATACCATGCCCCTCCGGCAGCGATGATCACGATCAGTACAAGAATAACCAGCTTTCTCATTGTTTAGCTCCCATGGCTTTTTCCAGGCTTGCAACGGCGAGATGGTAGTTGTACAGGGTGGTTATGTAGGCGGTCTTGGCACTGATCTCCGAGACCACCGCATCGGTCACCTCGATGGTGTTCCCCACGCCCGAGGCGTATCGCCCCTGCGCCAGCTCACGGTTCTCCTTCGCCTGCGTCAAAGTCAGCTCAGCCACCGAGATACTCTCCCTCACATCCTTGAGATTGTAGTACGCCTGCTCCACATCGAACCGCACACCCTGACGGACCAGCTCCTCGTTCGCCCCGGCAACCTCAAGGTTCGCCCGGGCCTCCTCCACCTGGGAGCGCGTCAGGAACCCACTGAACAGCGGAAAGTTCAGCGACGCCCCGTACGTCCACTCCTTGTCCAGAGGATAGTTCTGACCGGCCCACCCGTACTGCGCACTGCCCGTCAGCACCGGGTAGTACCCCTTCTGCGCCAGGTCCACTGAGCGCTGGGCAGCCTCCCGCTTGGCCCTGGCCGACTGCAGGTCAGGCCGGTCTTCATAGCCGCGCTTCAACGCGGCAGAAAGCTCTATGGGGTAGTCCCTGAACTCCGGTATCTCCTTTATCTCGTATACGGGCGCATCAGGCACCCCCATGGCGTTGTTCAACGTAATCTTCCCTATCTGCAGCGCATTCTGGGCATTGATCAGGTTGAGCCGCGCCTGCCCCAGATTCACCTCCGCATTCGTCACGTCGATCTTCGCCTTGGTGCCAACCTCGTAAAACCTCTTCGCCTGGTCCAGGTGCTGCCGGAACTGCACCACTGCCTCCTTGAACGCGTCTACGCTCTGCTTAGACTGCAGGATGGCGTAGTAGGCCTGCCTCACCCCGAACACGATCTGCCGCTCGGCATCGCCCAGATCCGCCTTGCTCGCATCCGCTCCATACGCCTGCACGTCCACCTGCGCCGAGGTCTTGCCGAAATCAAAGATGGTCTGGTTCAGGCTCAGCGCATCCTGGTAAAGGTTGTAGGTCGTGCTCCCCGGTGCGGCAACACCCGTTCCCCCAACGCTCGTTCCCCCCTGGACATAGTTGCGGCTGTATCCGGATGAAGCGCTGATCTGAGGGTAATAAGAAGACTGCGCCTGGCCGACCCTGCTCAGGCTCGCCTTCAGAGAACCGGCCGCCCCCAGGATGCTCGGATGGTTCTTCACCGCTATGGCGATGCACCGCTCAAGATCCAGCGTCTCGCCGGGCTTTATCGCCTCCTGCGCACGGACCTGAAAAGGAATAAGAAACAGGAGACAGGGAATGAACGCCAAGACAGGTATATGTCTCCTGAGCTTGTTCGAAGAGAAGAACCTTCCCGTACTTCGCTTATATTTCATCATAGTATTACCATCTCACCTGTGATTTTAAAGGACATACAAACATATTATTCTATTTCCCAAATCATTCATAATACTTTCCAGACGCACAATTTGAAAGAATAGTTTACATAGCACGAAAATGGATAGGAACTCTGCGGATAAAAAAAGCAGGCACAAGCCTGCCCCCACAATCCTTTCATGTGGAGTTTCAGCCTGTTCAGTGATCCGGTTCTTTAATCCACTGGTAACCTGGATCAGTCATCGTTGCCTTTGATCACGCTGCCGGGATCAGTCCTGAGTTTTTCCAGTTTGTTCTTGAACTCGTCCGTGGGCTTAACCCCTGCCTTCCTGAGCATCTGCTCGGCATGAAGGCCTATATTCCGTGAGTCTTTATAAAAACTATCGGACTGTCGAACATCAGGGTTGTAGGAAGAAAGACGATCGGATGCGGATGTATGGTAGTTCGCTCCGGAGATGATCTTCTTGAGGTCATCCGATCCGCACTTTTCACATGAAATCCCTTCGGGCCGGGAATACCCAGGGGTAAGGACGCTTGTCACGTGGCCGCATCCCAGGCATTTATATTCATAGATGGGCATGATTGCTGTCAGGGACATGTATGGCGGGGCCTCGAAGATGAATCCTATTCATCCGGGAGACCCCGCCGTTGCTGCTTATCTCTTGTCTCCCTTCACCTCTTCGAATTCCGCATCGACGACATCGTCGGGCTTCTTTGAGGAACCGCCGGATTCCGCTCCGGGTCCGGCCTGAGCTCCCGCCGCACCGGCTCCGCCGCGGGCTGCGGATGAATAGATCATCTCAGCCAGTTTATGCGATGCAGTGGTGAGTGCATCGATCTTCTTCCTGATCTGCTCGGTATCATCACCCTTGAGTGCATCCTTGAGGTCGGCCAGGGCGTTCTCGATGCTGGCCCTGGTCATGGAGTCGACCTTGTCTCCATGCTCCTTGAGGGTCTTTTCGGTCGTGTAGGCGAGACTGTCTCCATTGTTCTTGGCCTCCACGTGTTCCTTGCGCTTGCGGTCCTCCGATTCGTGCTCCTCGGCCTCCCGGATCATCTTGTTGATATCTTCCTCGTTCAGACCGGAAGAGCTCGTAATCCGGATCGACTGCTCCTTGCCGGTGGCCTTGTCCTTGGCGGATACGTGCAGTATGCCGTTGGCGTCAATGTCGAAGCTGACTTCGACCTGAGGAATGCCTCTGGGCGCCGGCGGTATACCCAGGAGGTCGAACTGCCCGAGCAGTTTGTTGTCACCTGCCATGGGCCGTTCGCCCTGGAACACCCTGATGGTAACGGCGTTCTGGTTGTCCTCGGCGGTGGAGAAAACCTGGGTCTTCTTTGTCGGTATCGTGGTATTGCGCTCAATGATCTTGGTAAACACGCCACCCAGTGTCTCAATACCCAACGAAAGCGG
>DATKLV010000245.1:0-5691 GCA_035542255.1 Desulfomonilia bacterium
TTGCCCTCTATACGCTTCTGAATTTCCTGTTAGGGACTTCACAGCCCGATACAACAAAGCAGGAAGCACCTGCATGAGGTCTTGGCAGTTTAGCGGATTTTCTCTCCATAAGACTTGTCTCGACTAATAATAGCGGCTATACTCCATATCATCAAAAAAATTGAGAGAGGGCTTTAGGTGCCCTCCCTCGAAAGTTATGGGGGGTGTAGCTTTTTATTTTTTTATGTTTTCTCAGTTTGTCAGCCACGTTGGCTCATGGTTGGAGAGGAGCCTTTCAGAGTTTGATGATCTTTTGCAAACACCTCATTGATCTCATGTCGCAATGCCAATTTTGTCTTTACGGCTCTATGTTCCTCTTCATAGTCTTCTCTGCTTAACTCCCTGACATGTTCTGATATTTGAAAATGGTTCAATGCGCAGCAAAAAGGACATGCCACATCGATAGTGATGAGGTTGTAGCCCTTCTCGACATCCTGTCCTTTGAGAAAGAGACTCCCTGCTGAGAAGGTAAATCGGGAGATAAAAGAGGCGGACGGGATAATTTCATTGCATTCAGGGTATCGACATCTGAAGGTGAAATACCTTATCTCTGTATCTCCATTATACATGATGATCTCCTTGCGACAGACTATTCAATTGCCATGCCATCGATAAGGAAATGCCAACATAATGAAATTTCATATTGTTATATGCAACCGACTTTTCCTAGCCATGTCAGTCCTTCAGCATTTGTCCTGCGAAAGAGGATTAGTCCGCTCCCGCAGGATTATAAAAGGGATACTTTTGGCGTTACTGATGCCGGGATAGAGAATGGTACTCCTTTTTCATCCCTGCTATGATCTGAAAGATGGTGGGTTTCTGCATGACCATAAGAGGTTGAATTACAAGTTGCGTGCCAGGTAATGCCGAGTCTGCAGAGTCGGGATGCCCCGTTGTCACTGGTGGTTACCAATACTAGTTGTTTCTCTTCGTGGTGTACTTCAGTTTGGATACTCTCCTCTATGCAAGAATCCCAGAGTGTTGCTGCCTGAGGCCATCTGAGAGTCAACAGTGTTGGTTTCCCAAAAAGTGTCTGCCTGATCCTCCAGGGCCTGCTTCAATTTTTCCATGGATCTGGTCTGGATCTGTCTTACCCGTTCTCTGCTGACACCGAGCTGCATGCCGATTTCCTTGAGCTTGACAGGAGGATCCGCGTAAAACCGTTGTTTCAGCACCGACACTTCCCGCGGTGAAAGGTAGGTGAAGCAATGATGAAGGAGAGACGAAATATTATATGAAGCCTCCTTACTGTTGTATAATTTTTCCGGATCGGTACCATCCGTGAGGAAATCGATCCATCGATCCTTGTCTGTATCATTGTTTCCCAGAGATTCATCCAGCGAGAAGAGATTTTTAGCATGGCTGAGGCACCCGGTGTGGACCTTCCCGCTCTTTTGCATAAAAGCCTTTATCGTGGCTTCCACCCACCAGACCGCATAGTAGATGAAAGGTATGCCGCGATCAGGATCAAAACGATTCAAGGCTCTTATCAGGCCCAGGTTTCCTTCCTGGACGATTTCAAGACAGTTATGTCCGCAATAAAAATATTTCCTGCTTACCTTAACAACAAACCTCAGATTTGATTGAATTATTTGCTGTCCGGCAGCTTCGTCCCCTTTCTGATACCGTTTCGCCAGTTCATATTCCTGTTCATAGGTCAGGGTTGAATATTGTTGGATCTCCTTGCAATACATTTGAAAATCTGAGTAGTCGAAAAAGTTGCTCATGTTAATTCCTTTCCTCTTGAAATATCATGCACCTGGCATGATAACTATTGGTAACGTCTCCCGTATTAGTTTAAGGTCACATCCGTGAATGATGACAAGCCACAACTCTCATGACAAAAGCCTTAAATCATATGAACCAGTCAGCATACTTTCTTTTGACATCCTGGAGATTCTTGAATCGGATCTGCCCTGATTCGAACATACGGGCTACTTTTTCTGCCACCGGGCTGAACTGAGCTTCTACCCAGTATGTGTTGAGATAACCGGAGTGCTCTTTGTTAGGGGATAATTGCTTTGCATTGATCTCTTCCATAAGATCGTAGAGCGTGGTGATTTTACTTACGTTCAATCCGCCTTCATATGTTCTTGCTGTATTGCCTGCATTCATGAGCAACCTCCCTTTGGGTTACCGCTAAAAATTTGTTCCCCACTGCCTCATGGTATTAAAGGCCCCTCTGTATCACAAATAAGTATCTATACAATTCGTATGCCAGTGTTTCATGGTTGCTTAATATTAGTTATTACATCAGGTTATCAATTTGAGTTATAGTTGCTCTCTCTGGATTGTCCTGCTGGAGAGGACTTGTCCTTCATGGCAGGAATTCAGGATTAAGAGCAGAAGAAATTTTGATCGGTAAAGGGATATGCGGGTTTTGAAATGATCGGTCCCGTACTTTTCATGCGAGGTTACAATAATAATCTTCCGGTGAGTTTCATAGAAGGAACCTCCCTGCACTGAATATGATGAGAAACCATGAGGAGAACAGACATTCAAGGCATTAGTCGACCCATTATTATGTAAAAAGATCTAGGGATCAGGGTATTATGCCCTTTTCGCATTGATAAGGGATTCGATCTTCTCACGGCTCACCGTATGCTTGTAGAGCGGCCTTGGGTCTGTTTTGTATGCGGCCTGACATTCGAAAAAGGTAGGTATTCCCGGCCCCAGGTAGAATACCCCCAGGGCGAACCTGTCTGTCCGGACTGCGAGAGAGAATGCGGCAATTCTATCTGAAGGATCATGCGTATCATCGATAGGGTAAGTATGATCCTTGTACCACTGATAGGTGTTGGTCCTGTTGAACGATACGCACGGCTGAAATATGTCGACAAGTGCAAAGCCTTTATGCATGATGGCCTTTTTCAGTATGTCCTTGGTCCGCACCTCATCCCCTGCATAGGCTCGTGCAACAAAAGAAGCATTCTGCGATATGGCCAGGGTGAGCGGATTAAAGGGTTCCATACATACCCCGCCTATTTGTACCGGCGTAACGAAACCCCGCATGCTTGTGGGTGATGCCTGGCCCTTGGTGAGACCGTACACCATATTGTTATGAACGATTACCGTTATGTCCGGGTTCCTCCTGATGGCATGGAGAAAATGGTTGCCGCCTTCTCCGTACATGCAGCCGTCTCCGCTTTCCGCAATGACCGTGAGCTCGGGATTGGTTATCTTGATGGCTGATGCAACGGGAAGGGACCTGCCGTGCAGCCCATTGAAGAAGCTGGCCTTCAGGTACTGGGGCGTCTTGGCTGCCTGGCCTATTCCTGATACGAAGACTATTGAAGAAGGAGCTATTTCAAGTTCTTCGAGAGCGGCCTTGAGTGATGCGAGTATGTGGAAATTCCCGCATCCGGGGCACCAGGCAACGTCCACGGAGTGATCAAAATCGAATACCGTTCCCATCGTGTTCTCCTTCAAAGCAGGGAGTCCAACTTCTCAGCGACATCTTCGAGCATGAAAGGCATGCCGTCATACTTGAGGATTTTCCCTTCAAACTCGATACCTGTCTGCTGCTTAATCAACCTGGCAAACTGGGAGGTGGCATTGTTTTCGATGATGATCCGTTTCTCCGCCCGTCTTATAAACTCTTGTGCCTTGGGGTGGAGCGGATATACCTGTGAGAAGTGAAGGAAAGATACATCCCTGCGGTTCAGGACAGAAAGCGCCTCCTTTACGACATGGAAGGTCGAACCCCAGCCGACGACGATGTGCCGGTAGTTTTTGTTACCCGTAAGTGTGGGCGGGATGCTGTCCTTCTCTATGGCAACAAGCTTTCTGAGTCGTTTTTCCACCATGGAAGTTCTCATGTAAGAGTCTTCTGTGATGTACCCCGCCTCGTCATGCTCGTCGCTGTCCGCGCAAACGAGTCCGTTTCCGAAACCGGGTATGCCCCTCGGGGAGACCCCGTTCTCAGTGATGGTATAACGTTTGTATTCAGCATCTGTCTCAATGATAAACCTCTCATTAAGCTGATCCGGGATTTCAAGATTGCCCAAGGTATAGTTGGATTCGAGAAAGCACTGGTCCGTGAGGATGAAGACCGGAACCTGGTACTTATCCGCCATATTGAAGGCATGGAGCGTGAGGGCAAACCCCTGTTCGATGGTGCCCGGCGCCAGGATCATCCTGGGGAATTCGCCATGGCCTGAGTAAAGTGCATGCTCAAGATCCGCCTGTTCCGTACGGGTGGGAAGGCCGGTTGCAGGGCCCGGCCGCTGCCCCAGATGAATAACCAGAGGGGTTTCGGTGCATCCGGCCAGGCTCAGGCCTTCCACCATCAGTGCATAACCACCGCCTGAAGTAGTCACCAGGGCCCTGCCGCCTGCATACCAGGAACCCAGGGCCATGTTCATGGCGCTTATCTCATCTTCCGCCTGCTCAACCACAATCCCAAATTCTTGAGCTTTGCGTGCAAAGAATACCAAAACCCCTGTTGACGGGGACATGGGGTAGGAGGAAACGAATGTGCATCCACCGGCAAGGCCTCCCATGCCGATTGCATCGATGCCGTTCATGAGAAGTTCGTGTTTCACCGTCTCGGATTTCTTCGTGACAAGAAGGACCTGGCCTGATTTAAGCAGATGCGAGCCTGTTTCGTAGCCTTTCTTCGCTGCATCGACATTCCTGTTCATGCTTTCATCACCCGATTTAGCAAAGAACTGCCTCACCAGTTCATCGAGGAGGCTCATCTCGACCCCCAGCAGCCCGCAGAGTATTCCTAGTACAAGGATATTGGTGTAGACCTGTCCTCCGACCCCACGGGCAAGCTCGGCAACGGGCACCTCAACAATGGGGTAGCCTTCCTCAAGATACTGCCTGTCGATGTATGAACGGTCTCCGAGGATGACCGTTTCATGGGTTATCCTGTCTTTGAACCGTTCCATCGCACCTGCATTGAAGGGTACGAATATATCGATCCTCCTGAGACATGATGCCGTGCTTTTACCGGATACACGTATCTGGGTGGAGTTGTTTCCGCCGCGGATCCTTGACATGAATTCGCTGTATGAAAATACGTGGTATCCCGAGAGCTTGAAGGCCCTCAGCATGATCTGCTCCAGGGTCTGCAGGCCTCCTCCTGCTTCACCGGAAAGCATGATCGAGAGATCATCTGTTATCTTCGATCCAATAGTCACAAGATCTGATAATTAATCGTTTATCAAAAGCAGTCAATCCCCTCATGCTGTCTGACCGGTGGGTGTTCAGGAATATCCTTAAGAGATTTCAGTTGTCATGAAATATGATTGCCCGGAGACTTGACTGGCTTGCCGCACGGATTAATTATAAACGATCGGTTGCATCTCTGGCCGGTCAACTGAAAAACACAAGATTATGAGGAGGGTATATATGAAAAAGGTACTGGTTCTTCTGGCGGTCCTGCTGGCAATGGTTTGCACTGGTGTTTATGCTGCGGACAAGGAATTTAAAGGTTACCTCTCTGATGTGCTTTGCGGTTCAAGCGGTAAGGATCCGGCCGGTGATAATCTTATCAAAGACCCCGGCAAGCATACGCTCGCATGCATGAAAGCGGAAGCCTGTGCAGCATCGGGTTATGGAATGTTCATCAAAGATAAGGGCGGGATATATGCATTCCATAAATTCGATGCAAAAGGCAGCGATATGGCGAAGAAGGAGGTAGTC
>DATKLV010000246.1:0-5333 GCA_035542255.1 Desulfomonilia bacterium
CATCCTGAGCCTTGCCTCTGCTCCCTTTGTTGCAGTATGCATTAAACGTTATAGGCAAGGCGAAGGATCTCACCGTTTCATTTACACTCCATACACACACCACTATCATTTCTTCTTCTCCGGCTTTATGATCACGGTTTCCTCCAAGTCCTCGTCATGCCGGGCCGTTTGCTTCTTCTGCGTAGGGGGTGGCGAAGCCTTTGCCGGTGCACCCATGATGATGGTCTCTTCAAGATCGTCCCGGCCGGGCTTTTTCAAAGGCTCATCCTTTGGTTTGGGTGCCGCCTTCCTGGGCCCTGGACTCACGACCATGGTCTTGTCCAGGTCTTCGGGTTCCTCTGCCGCAGGAGGGCCGGCCGGTGCATCCTCATGCCGCATGATAATGGTTTCGGTACTGAAATCATCCGCATCAGCGGCTGCAGGAGTCTTCTCCGGCGCCTTCACCATGGTCCCGGACAGATCTTCTCCCGCCTCTTCCCTGACCGGGGGTTTAGCGGGCGGGATGATCATTGTGGCCTGGACATCTTCGGTCCCTGCCTGTGCCTGATCAGGCGGAGGGGCGGACGGGGCCTCATGCGTTGGAGGCGCTGCAGGGGCCGGCTCAGCCCGGGACCACTTCGCCTTTATCCCCTTCAAAATGATCCCGATCCTCGCATCGTCGTCACTTGTCTCTCCTGGGGCCTCGGAAAGCGTCCGGGCAAGGGGCGCTTCGAGGAACAGCTGCCCCCTGATCTCATCCCTGAGGCTTTTCAGTGCGCTGAAGAAATCACCCTGGGGGAAGCCGGGCTTCATGAGAAGGTCGCAGCCCAGACCGAGGGCCTTTTCCCAGAGCCCCCGGTATCTCACGGGTGCACCTCTCGGATCCCAGAAGATATTATCCGGCATGAAGAGCGGATCGAAAATGTCCGGCAGCTTCCCTTTCATCAGACCGGAGATCCCCTCATTGACGGCACGGATGTCCTGCGCGCGGTTCCTCAGCAGGGCATGGAACCAGAGCATAGCCATGCAATGTGCTGCATAGTCGCCTCCCGGAGACAGGAGCACCCCGGGTATATCCGGGTCCATATCAATAAGGGTGAGCCTGAAGTTCCAGAACGCCGGCAGGAGGCTGCTCTGGTCGGTGATCCGCACCCACAGGCTCTCGAGGGAAGGCCCGAACTCGGGGTAGGCGAATCTCCTGTCGGGAGAGAGGATATGGTTTGCAACCTCGCCGAGGAAAACGAGCTTCAGATAGAGGATCTCCAGAAACCGCCTGTCATCCCCTGCAAAGAGCATCGGCTCTGCAGCGCGCTCCCTGAGGGCACTCGCAAACCCCCTCCTCGCGAATTTTCTCTGTCCGGCCAGTTCCCTATCGAGCTCGTCAAACGGCTCACCCGAGACCAGGGAAAGAAAATCCCGGGCATTGAGCGATGCTGCCTCGAACATGAGCAGATAGAACGGGTAGAAGGCAACCGGCATGACCAGGGAAAGGACTGACTTATCTTTGAAGCATGCTGAGTTTTCACTGCACCGGGTGCAGGGAATACCCACCGACGCAAGCTCAGCGAAGCCCATGATCAGCTCAGCAGGCCCTTTTACGGAGACCGGATCCGAGGCGTCGGGCTCAAAGGCATAGAAGGTTTTTTGACCCTTGAGAGAGCATGCGGGGCATGCGAGGTAGCGCTTCATGGATTTTGTGTAGGGTTTGAGACCTGCGTTGCCCAAAACAACGTCATCCCTGCACAGCTCCAGCTCAGAGGCGCATCCGGGGCAGAGGGGGTGGAAGAACTCCATGGTCTTTGTGCAGACGAAGAGCGACATGAACGGGACAAGCCCGGCATGCTCATCCTCCTGGGCGGAAAGCGCAATGATATCGCCTGATTCCAGGTGGCTCCTGAAGGTGTTCCGCCAGATCGACTCGATGTCGAGGTTGGTCAATGTCCTGCCCACATCTCCGGCAAGATGATAGTCATCCCGTGAAAGCAGGAGAAACACGGGCTTCACGAGGCTTCCAGCATCACTCGATACGTCTGCGACCATAATGCGTGTCAGCGCGCCGGCACCTTCGATGAGGTCAAAAGGAAGCCGCGGGGCGTTCCCGGCGTTCAGGTCGGTTGGACCGGTTGAGAACCGAAGGGAAAAGTTTGTTTTCGAACCGCTGAGATAGTGAAGGAATGAAGAATCGGCCATTAAAGACAGCTCCGCTGAAGTTGGTGAATAGTCAGGTAACCGTGGAGTTTTACTTGATGCTGGTTAAAGAATTTCATCCTCGCATTTCAACAATTTACATATAGTTCAACTTTATATGCATCCCCTCATGTTGTCAAGGCGGCGAAGTAGGTTCAGGAGGCTTTTCTCGGATGATTTGCAGAACAGGATCGCCCTTGATGTTCACTTGACAAACATCTGGTAGAGCGTCAGCAGGATTTCCAATATGATGAGGATAACGATGTACCACTCCACGCGTAGTGACCGTTTGTTCCTCAGAATGTCCAGCAGCGTCTCTGCTGTCTGGGCGATGAGGCTCAGCTTTCGCTCCAGTGCCAGGTGCCGCTCTTTAAGCTCATACTCGTTCTGGAGTCTGATATAGAGCCGCTCCAGGTCGGGCTGGTCCCAGAGGATATCGGGCTTCTCAGCCACTTCGACGCGGCCCACCATGCGCTGCTGGATGAGCAGTGTGCTGCCGATGTACCGCATGAGCTCGCTGCTCTGGCGGGCGCCGCGACCTTTATTGAGGTCGGCCGCGAGGGGCTCTATGAGGTCGAAGGCGGTCGCAACCCCGATCTCGTAGTGTGCGAGCACAACGGACTTTGCCAGGGCGTCTGCAACAAACTGGATATAGTCCACGTTGAACCGCCTTACGTGCAGGACTCCGTTCTCATAGATACCCTCACGCTGCTGATCGAGCCTGACCTCCAGGTCTTCGGTCTGGGGCTTATCGTAAGGATCGCCCACAAAGGGTTTGATCTGTCCGACGAAGTTGACCTCCTCAACGGGATCGAGCCCGAAAAGGACCACCACCCCGTAACGGAAAAGCGTTGCATAGCCATGGTCCCCCACTGCCAGGACGAGGGGTGCCACAGCCATCCTGCGGCCCATCTCGAGTGTTCGCAGGTCGATTCGCTCACCGATGCACATCGCTCGTACCTTTATGGACTTGCGGCCCGGGAAAAGATCATCCTCCACTTACCACCTCCTGATTCAGGGCATATCCCTCTTCAGTATGAGGACAGATTAACTTTTCTCATTATATTACTCAAGAATTATCAGGATTGAAGGGCTCATAAGCCCACCAGGTCTCCGACCCTTGCATTCCTCAGTCTTGAAACAAACTCATCAACATGTGGTGCGCCTTCTTCCGGAGACCAGGAAGCAAACTCCGATATCCGGGCATCGTACGGGCCCTCCTTGGTCTCGAAGAATACCGATCCGTCGGCCATGGTGACCCACGAATGCCAGGTGTTCTCCGGTATCTCAAAGCCGATCGCATCCGCATCGGGACCCAGGGAGACGCGTTCGATGATTCGTCCTGCGTCATTGAATACCATGACATCGAAGAGACCCCTAATGACCAGAGCGAATTCCCATTTATCCGGATGCCGGTGCGGCCGGAAATACGATTGAAGCCTGGATGCCACGAACAATCTCTGAACCGGATCGGACAGCGATTCATGCACATTGCGATGGGTGCGATGCCTGGCATTCGCGCCGGCCTGCACAATCAATTCATCGATCAGATCGGATGTGATCAGCTTCATCGCTATCACTGGGTTTTCAGCATTTCCCAATATTTCTCGTAAGTCACGATGGCGTCGCCCACATCGGTCTGGAACTCGCCCTTCTTGACCTCGGCATCTTCAGGATATGCAGCCTTGTTGCTTCTGATCTTGGGGTCGAGCAACTGCTGGCCCTTGATATTGGCCGTGGCATAGCCGATGAGCTGGCAGTTCATCTTGGCGATTTCAGGCCTGCACATGAAATCGATGAACTTGTGGGCTGCATCGATGTTGCGGACGGACTTGGGGATGACGATGTTGTCGATCCAGAAGATGGCGCCTTCCTTGGGATAGATGAGCTTGATATCCGGGTTCTCCTTGTTTGCCTGGAACACCTCTCCACCCCAGATCTGGCCTATGGTCACTTCGTTGTTCAGGAAAGGCTGGCGTGGGGAGTCGGAGTTGAAGACCTTGACGCTGGGCTTTAAGAGCCTTAGTTTCTCATAGGCCTTCCTGATGTGCACCGGGTCGCGGTCATTGCCGGAATAACCCATGGACCGGAGCGACATGGCGAATACCTCCCTAACATCGTCCATGAGCAGCACCTTTCCCTTGTACTTGGGGTTCCAGAGATCGTTCCAGCTTGAAACGGTCCTGGGGTCTATGACCTTGCTGTTGATGCCGATGCCGGATGACCCCCACATGTAGGGTACGCTGTAGGTGTTGTTCGGGTCATAGGGTTTATTCAGCAGCTGAGGATTGATGTTCTTCAGATTGGGGAGCTTGGACTTGTCCAGGGGGGCGAGCATGCCCAGGCGCCGCATGCGCTCCACAAAATAGGTGGAGGGGAACGCAACATCATAGCCGGCCTTCTGCACGAGCTTCAGCTTGGCGAACATGGCCTCGTTGCTGTCATAGGTGGAATAGTGCACCTTGATCCCTGTCTGGCTCTCGAACATCTTGAGCACCTGAGGGTCTATGTAATCGGTCCAGTTGAAGACATAGAGTTCCCTGTTCGCACCGAAAACGAGGGCGGGCAGGAGCACGAACACGAAAACGGCAAGCAGCTTCTTCATCTATCTGTTCTCCTTTGTCAAAAAATGTGCAACCGAGACGGTAATCAGGGAAAGCATGAACATCACTGCGGAGAGCGCATTGATCTCCGGCTTGATCCCGAGCCTGACCATGGAATAGATCTTCAGGGGCAGGATCTCGAAGGTGGGTCCGGTGGTGAAAAAGCTTACCACCACGTCATCGAGCGACAGGGTGAAACTCAGGAGCCAGCCTGCAATGATGGCGGGCATCAATAGGGGCATCATGATGTGCCGGAACATCTGGAGCTCGCTGGCGCCCAGGTCCTTGGCCACATCGATGATATTGCGGTCGAAACCGCTGATGCGTGAGTATACGGTAACCACCACGAACGGAAGGCAGAAGGTCACGTGTGCAAGCAGCAGGGTAAAAGCGCCCGTGGCCAGGCCGACGGTGATGAAGAACATGAGCAGCGAGATACCCATGACGATATCCGGGCTCATCATGACTATGTAGATGAAGGTGTACATAACCTTCCTGCCGATGAAACGGTAGCGATAAAAGGCCACGGCACCGAGCGTCCCTAAAAAAGTGGCTGCCACGCTC
>DATKLV010000247.1:0-15610 GCA_035542255.1 Desulfomonilia bacterium
AAGAACAACCATTATCGTTCAGCAGCAGTTCCGGGCGGTACTCGAAGTGCATGATGTCATAGCTGTGCCAGCGGCCTCCCCAGATAAACCCATGCCTCTCGAATATGTCCACCAGGAACTGGGGCATGTTGTTCCGGTAGCGGTAGGGTTCCCCCCTATGGCTGCCGACAAAGAATGACATATCCTCGTTTACGTCCACGGCTATGCCGTAGGCGTGGGCCGATGTCCTGTGCGGGTAGCAACGGACCGGCCTGTCGCAATACCCCGAACATGCATCCGGATCAAGGACAATCCCCTCCAGGTCCTTCTTTTTATCTTCAGGCAGATTCCTGATTTCCCGGGCCACTTCCTCCAGTGCCTTGTCGACCCCGTTCACGGTTGTCACGAAGATGATATTTCCACCTCCGGCACCAGGGCCCACCCAATGCACCGGACGCATCCTTTTCATGCGCTGTGCTCTCGTTGTTCCGTACATATAGCCGAATATCGCTGCAGGCCTGATACGGCCGGGGTCGCCGATCGGCGGTTTTTCAACCGTCGGGATCTCGCTTCGTGCCCTATAATTCCAGTACAGGGCATCTTCCGGATTGAAGCGGTCATCGCCTACATGCCGGTCGACAACCATCCTGTCATAATCCTTTGATCGTATCCTGGAATCAAAGGTTATCCTGCGGCCGTCTTTCGTGATGAGATACCCTTCCTTATACGCAATGAAGAAATCAGGATATGCCCTGATATAGCAAGAGGCCTTCCGGAGCGTTTCATCGTCCGCATGGGCTGCGGAAGAGATGCAGAGCAAGATTGCCAGCAGCAGGGCTCTTCGCTTCATCGTAAAAACTTAAACCTCCATTTGAATTGTATTCCTTATCTCTTTTTCGACAGTTCCGGCCCAACATTAATACCGTCCCATAGAAAAAGTAAAAAAGGGGAGATCCCGCTCCGACATTGAAGCCAGATTTTGCTAGTGATACTAAATCTTATGGTCACACAAAAGGTATGTATCTTGGTAAACACATAATACTCTGTCACCCGTGAAACACAGGAATACTCTGTCACCCTGAGCCGAAGGCGAAGGGTCTCAAAAGAGAGATTCTTCTCTACGCTCAGAATGACATATCTTGTATGGTCCACAGAGTTGAATATTTTCTAAAAGCAAAATCCGTGTTGAACTACCAAGTCCTACATGATCAATTTGTAATGCCATAAGGGAGAATACACACTTGAACAGTTCCCGGGCTTGGTATAGGAAGGTGCAGAAATAACAGCTTCTCTCTCCGGCAAAGGAGAGATATCCTGTTGGTGAGGGGGATCCATGAAGGTTCTCATTCTCTATTATTCCAGGAGCGGGAACACCAAGGGCCTCGCCGAGGCCGTCGCCGAAGGCGTTCAGCAGGTCCAGGGTGCCCAGGCTGTCCTGAAAGACACGCAGACCGTCACAAAGGATGACTTTGCGACGTGTGATGCGCTCATTGCCGGCTCTCCCGTATACTTCGGAGCCATGGCCTCAGAGCTCAAGGGGGTCTTCGACCGGTTCGTGGGCGTACGTAAAAAGATGGAAGGCAAGGTGGGAGCAGCCTTTGCCACCGGAGGAGATCCGTCCGGCGGCAAGGAGACGACCATGCTGTCCATCCTGCAGGCCATGCTCATCTATGGTATGGTCATCGTGGGGGACCCCATGGACGCCACGGGACACTACGGTGTAGCCTGCACCGGCATCCCGGACAAGACCGCAGTTGAGAACGCCAAGATGCTGGGTGCCCGGGTGGCCCGCTTAACGGAAAAACTCATGTAGCCCCCAAGGAAACCCATGACGCATACCCGGGAGATATACCTCGACCATGCAGCCACAAGCCCTGTTCACCCTGAGGTGCTGGGGCTGATGCTGCCCTATTTCGGCAAACACTTCGGCACCCCGTCGCACCCGCTGAGCTTCGGCGACAGGCCGAGGGCCGCGCTCGCTCAGGCCCGCAGCCGCGTCGCAAGGCTCATCGGCGCGCACGAGCACGAGATCGTCTTCACCTCTTCAGGAACCGAGGCCAACAACCTGGCCGTCCTGGGTGTCGCCTCTGCCCAGAAGGGTGCAAAGAAACACCTTATTATAAGCTCCATCGAGCACCGGTCGATCCTTGATGCTGCGCACCATCTCAGGGATACCGGCTTCGAGGTGACCGAGCTCTGTGTGGACTCCCGGGGGCTCATCGACCCTGCATCCCTTAAGGCCGCCGTCCGTGACGACACCTTTCTCATCAGTGTTATCTACGCCAGCAACGAGACCGGGTCCATCCAGCCCATAAAAGAGATCGGGCAAATCGCTAAGGAAAAGGGCGTCACGTTCCACTGCGACTGTATCCAGAGCGCAGGCAAGACCGCAATAGACGTGAACGACCTGCATGTCGATATGCTCAGCATCTCGTCCCACAAGATCTACGGTCCCAAAGGGGCCGGGGCCCTGTATGTGAGGGACCATACCGCCATTTCCCCCTTGCTGTTCGGATCAGATCAGGAGAGGGGCCTCAGGCCCGGCGCCGTGAATGTCCCCTGCATCGTGGGTTTCGGCCTGGCATGCGAAAAGGCCATGATCGATCTGGAGAAGAACTCTGGGTATATCGCCGGATTGAGGGATATGCTCGAGCACTCGTTGGAGAAAGGGCTGCCCGGAGTCAGGGTGAACGACAGAGATGCGCCGCGCCTGGCTCACCTGTCGAGCATATCCTTCGAGGGTATCCAGGCCGATTCCCTGGCTGCATGGCTCGACCTGACAGGCATAACCATATCCGCCAGGGCATCGTTCTATTCCAAGAGGGCTTCCCAGTCGCTCGCGGCACTCCATGTGCCGCCCGAGCTTGCCTTCGGAACCGTCCGGATAAGCCCGGGCTGGGAGAACACCGCCTCCGAGATGAAGAAGGTCGTCGAAGCGATTCAGGCGACGGTCAAGCGCATGCGGCTGTTCTCGGACACTCTGGGCGGGGAAGAAGCATGCATCATCACCTTTGCCGAGAAAAAGGACCTGAAGCACGCACTTGCAAACCTGGAAAAGGAGGGCTTTACCCTCATG
Organism: Desulfomonilia bacterium; assembly: GCA_035542255.1. Lineage (GTDB taxonomy): Bacteria > Desulfobacterota > Desulfomonilia > UBA1062 > UBA1062 > MWEI01. The sequence continues at coordinate 3,056 of DATKLV010000247.1, forward strand.
GTCACTGCGCGGCCGTTGGAGCTCGCACACCTGACCGGGCTTCCGACCGCCGTCGCCATCCCAGGCAAACGGCAGGACGAAGCGGGCAGACTCCTGGGGTCGCTGGGCATCAATATAACAGGCATGTACGGCATCAAGGGCCTCTGCAGGTTCAAGAGCGAGAAAGAGGAACAATTCTGGGACAAGGTCAAACGGATCAAGGAAGAAAAGAAGGAATAATGCAGATAAAACACCTGACACTTCTTATCATGGCCGTGCTGCTCCTGCTCGTGGGGATCTTCGACCATTCGCTGTGGACCCCGGACGAACCGCGCGTGGCCGAAATCGCCCGCACCATGGCCGTTACCGGCGACTATCTCATACCGCATCTCGCAAAGGACCCGTTCCTAGAGCAGCCCCCGCTGTACTATGCGGTGACCGGCCTTTTCTGGAGGGTGCTCGGAACAGGCAATGAGGGCTTCGGCAGGCTCTCATCGGTCCTCTTCGCATTGGGCTCGATCTCGGTCGTGTTCTTCGGCATGAGGTCGCTGTACGGTATTGGTCCTTCCGTGCTGGCTTCTCTCATGCTTGTCACCACGGCAGGGTTTTTCGGCATATCTCACAAGATGGTCGTGGACAACGCCCTGGCCTTTTTCATCACGGCCGCCCTTTTCTCATTCCTCCTGGCCTACCAGGGCATCATGAAAAAAGGATACCCGGTGTTCTGGCTGTGCCTGGCGGGCGCATTCCTCACCAAGGGCATCATCGGGATCGCCATCCCCGGCATGGCAGTCGTGCTCTTCGTGTTCTGGCAGAAAGACTTTGCCGTGATAAAGAGGGCCTGGGTGATCCCCGGCATCGCAGTCATAGCTGCTGCGCTGGCTGCATGGGGGGGCGTGCTCTACCTGAGGGGAGGCCTAGACTATCTCTACACCTTCTTCCTGTACAACAACCTCGGAAGGTTCATGAATGTCGGCATCTACAAGGGGGGGCACATACAGCCCTTCTACCACTATCTGCCCATCGTCTTTTCCAACGGAATGCCCTGGGGGCTGCTCCTCATACCCGCGCTCGTTTTTCTGAAAAAACCCGATGTGCGGCTTAAATTCTTCTATTGCTGGTTCTTCGGCGGCATGTTCCTACTGAGCCTCGCTTCCACGAAACGTGACCTTTACTTCCTCCCCATGTACCCTGCCCTTGTCTCCATGGTTGCAGTCTGGATGGAGAGGACAACCCTGCAGCAGCCATCGCTGTGGGAGCAGCGCTGGCTGCGGATCGTCGCCACGCTGATCGGTCTTGCCTGCATTGTCGTACCTGCGGCATACGTGGTGAAGCTAGGCGGGTCGATACCTGTCGCCGTCATCCTGTTCCTTGTTTCCATGGTGCTGCTGTGGATCCTCTTCAGGAAACTTCCCTTCACCCTGCCCGAGAGGGTTGTCGGCAGCTGGGCTGTAATCGTCATCGTATGGGCGACCCTGATCTTCCACCAGGTGGACACCCTCAAGACCTACAAACCTTTCTTCCAGGAAGCGGGCAGATACGTGGGGAAAGAGGAGGTCATAGGGTACAATCTCTCCGAGACGGTTCTGGCCTTCTGCCCCTTCTACGGCGGCTTCCACGCCGAGAACGTATCGGACAAGAACCGGTTCATGGAAATGGTCTCGCAAAAAAAAACGCGGTATGTCTTGTTCCTGCCCAAGAAGAGTGATATGGATCTGGGGCATCTCCTGGCATCGAACGGGCTGAGGCTCCTCCAGATAGAAAACCAGGAGAAAAGGCCCACCGAGTTCTGGCGCCTTTCAGAATCTACACCCTTACAGGGGGCTCAATAACCATGGACGACTTTATCCCCATGAGCGCTCCGTTTTTCGGCGGCGAAGAGATCGATGCCGTAACGGAGGTCATAAGATCAGGCTGGATCACGACCGGTCCCAAATGCGCCCGGTTTGAGGAGGATTTTGCCCGTTATACGGGCTCAGGACGCGCCCTGGCTCTTTCCTCGGGCACCGCGGGCATGCACCTCCTGCTCAAGGCGCTGGGTATAGGTAAAGACGACGAGGTCGTCACGCCCTCCATGACCTTTGCATCCACGGTGAACCAGATCGTGCTCGCAGGAGCCAGGCCAGTGTTCGTCGATGTGGACTATGATACGCTGCTGGTGAAACCCTCCGACATCGAGAAGGCCATCACCAAGAAAACCAAGGCCGTGATCCCGGTGCACTTTGCAGGTGCACCTGCGGACATGGACCCCATTGAAGAGGCATGCGGAAGCATCCCCATCATCGAGGATGCGGCACATGCCGTCGGCACCTTCTACAAGGGCGCCCACATCGGGGCGAAAAACCTGGCTGTCTTCTCGTTCCACCCCATAAAGAATATCACCACTGCCGAAGGCGGGATGGTAACCGGCGGATCCAACGAGCTGATGGACCGACTGAAGCTGCTGAAATTCCACGGCATAGAACGTGACGCATGGAAACGCTACGGCAAGTCATCCGACCCCTCCTATGACATCGAGGAGCCGGCTTTCAAGTATAACCTGACGGATCTCCAGGCGGCCCTGGGCATCGCACAGCTCCACAAGATCGAAGAGATCAATTCCAGGCGCACCCGGATAGCAAAGCGTTACCTTGCGGCCCTCTCCGGGATCAAGGGACTCGACCTGCCGGGCGTTCCCGTCTATGATCACATCCACTCATGGCACCTCTTCGTGGTCAAGTCCCGTTCCCTGGACAGGAGTACGTTCATGCAGGAACTCGCAGAGCGCAATATCGGCTATGGACTCCACTTCCCGGCATGCCACACCCTGAAATATGTCAGGAAGCTGTTCGGCAAGACCGACCTGCCCGAGACCGAGGCGGCGTCGGAGCGGATACTGAGCATCCCGCTGTTCCCATCACTTGAAGAGTCCCAGGTGGAACGGATCATCAAGGCGATCAGGGAGATCTTCGGATGAGGAAGAAATCCAAGCTTCATGGTATGAGAAAAGTTCAGGAGGCTACAGGGTCATGAGCCAGGACAAGGTCTCGGTCGTCATACCGGTGTACAATGAGGAACTGGGGCTTCCCAGGCTCTTCGAGCGGCTGCTTCCGGTGATGGAAGGCATGAAGAGGGATTATGAAATCATCCTCGTGGACGACGGAAGCTTCGACAAGTCCCTGGAGATCCTGCGCTCCCATGCATCTGAGAAGGTGATCGTGGTGGAGCTCTCACGAAACTACGGCCAGCACTCGGCCGTATTCGCCGGCTTCGAGACGAGCACGGGAGAGATCATCGTGACTCTGGATGCCGACCTCCAGAACCCGCCCGAGGAGATTCCCCGCCTGGTGGACGTGATGGAACAAGGCAAATACGAGGTGGTGGGCACGGTGAGGATCATGAGGCAGGACACCCTTTTCCGCAAGACGGCCAGCAAGATCATCAATGCCGTTACCCGAAAGATCACCGGTGTCCACCTGAGAGACTGGGGATGCATGCTCAGGGCTTACCGCAGGCATGTGGTGGAGTATATGGTGTCGAGCCACGAGCACTCCACATTCATACCCGCGCTCGCGACCAGCTTTGCAAAGGACATAGCCGAGATCGACGTGAGGCATGAAGAACGCTTTGCAGGGGAAACCAAATACTCTCTCTCGAAGCTCATATCCCTTCAGTTCGACCTGGTGACATCATTCTCCGACTTCCCCCTGAAGGCCCTGCTCTACTCCGGCTTGGTCCTGGCCTTTCTCGGCATCGGCTTCGGCACCTTCCTTGCCGTGGCAAGGCTTGCCTTCGGCGCCGGATGGGCCGCGCAAGGCATATTCACCCTGTTCGCCGTCCTGTTCTTCTTCATCGGGGCCCAGTTCCTGGCCTTCGGCATCATGGGCGAATACGTGGGAAGGATTTACAAGGAAGTCAAGCAGCGACCACCTTACACCATCAGGAGAATATACCCTTGAAGGCGGTCGTGTTCGCCTATCACAACATGGGTATCATCGGCATCACGAGGCTCAAGGAGGCGGGATTCGAGATACCGCTCGTGTTCTCGCATGAGGACGACCCCGACGAAAACGTGTGGTTCGGATCAGTGCCGAAGCTCTGCCTCGAGCTCGCAATCCCGTGTGTCTGCCCGAAAGACCCCAACCAGTTCGGCTGGGTCGAACGGATAAAATCGGTGAAACCCGACATCGTATTCAGCTTCTACTACCGGTATATGCTCAAATCACAGATCCTGTCCATCCCGCCCCTGGGCGCATACAACCTGCATGGCTCGTACCTGCCCTTCTACCGCGGCAGATGCCCGGTGAACTGGGTGCTCATCAAAGGGGAAAAACAGACGGGAGTAACCCTGCACGAGATGGTGGCGAAGCCCGATGCCGGTGACATCGTCGCGCAGAAGGCCGTTGAGATCTCCCACCGGGACACGGCGCTGACGCTCTACAATAAACTCGAGCAGGCCTCTGATGAGATGCTTGCCGAGGTCCTGCCGCACATGATCATAGGCGACATCAAAAAGACTCCCATGGACCTTTCCAAAGGCTCGTACTATGGAGGAAGAAAGCCCGAAGACGGCCGTATCTTCTGGGACATGCCGGCAGAGGAGATCTACAACCTCATCCGCGCGGTCACCCGGCCCTACCCCGGGGCCTTCGGCTTCCTGGGCGATGAGATGGTCACCGTATGGTGGGCCGAGCCCATGGATGGTATGTCCCTGGAGCCTGGCAGGATCTCCCTTCAGAGGGACACCGTCCTGATAGATACCGGATCAGGCTGTCTGAGACCGGAAGAGATAGAGGTGAACGGCAGGGTCATGAAGGATTCGGGCCTGCGGCATTATTTCAAAGAACACGAAGGAGAGATACTGCAATGAAGGTACTGATACTGGGCGTGAACGGATTCATAGGCTCGCACCTGAGCGAGCGGATCATGAAGGAAACGGACTGGAATGTCTACGGCATGGACCTGGGCGACAACAAGCTCAAGACCGTGATTAAAAACAGCCGTTTCCATTTCATCGAGGGCGACATCGCCATCAACAAGGAATGGATCGAGTACCATATCAAGAAGTGCGACGTGGTCCTGCCTCTAGTGGCCATTGCCACACCGAAGACCTATGTGGAGAGACCCCTGACCGTGTTCGAGCTGGACTTTGAAGAAAACCTGCGTATCATCCGTCAGTGTGTCAAGTACGGCAAGAGAGTCATCTTCCCCTCAACCTCCGAGGTCTACGGCATGTCAACTGACGAGGCCTTCGACGAGTACTCATCGAAGCTCATCCTTGGCCCCATCCCCATGCAGCGCTGGATCTACTCATGCTCCAAGCAGCTCCTGGACCGGGTCATCTGGGCCTACGGAGAGCGGGGCGAGCTGGATTTCACACTCATCAGGCCCTTCAACTGGATCGGCCCCCGGCTTGATTCCCTGGAGACCGCCAAGGAAGGCTCCTCCCGGGTAGTGACCCAGTTCATCGCATCGCTGGTATTTCAGAATCCCATCGCCCTGGTGGACGGCGGCATGCAGAGCAGGTCCTTCACCTACATCGATGACGGGATAAGCGCACTCATGAAGATCCTTAAAAACGAAGGTTCAAAGGCCTCGGGCCAGATCTTCAACATCGGCAACCCGGAGAACAACCTCACCATCAAGGATCTCGCCTACAAGCTCCTCGAGATGTTCAAGAAACACCCGCACCACAAAAAGGACAAAACCTTCTCCGAGATCATCATCAAGCCGTCCGGGGAGTTCTACGGCCAGGGATACCAGGACATCCAGACCAGGGTGCCCTCGATAAAGAACGCACGCGAGAGACTCGGATGGAAGCCCGAGGTGAGCCTTGACGAGGCCCTCAAGCGAACGCTCGACAGCTTCCTGGAGGAGATAGCGTCGGACAATGCCTGACCTGGCGCTCAAGGTGGACGTGGACACCTTCCGGGGCATGAAGGAGGGTGTTCCTGCCATTGCTCAGACCCTTGCAGAGCACGGTCTCCGCGCCAGCTTCTTCATGAGCTTCGGCCCCGACAGATCGGGCCTGGCAGTGCTCCAGCTCCTGCGTCCATCATTCCTGAAAAAGATGATCCGCACCAACGCACCGGGTCTCTATGGGTGGAAGACCGCCCTCTACGGCACACTTCTCAAGGCACCCATGATCGGCATCGCCTTCCCGGAGATGATCAGGGGGCTTAAGGATGCGGGCCATGAAATCGCATGCCATGCCTGGGACCACCGTCTGTGGCAGGACTGGTTATTTCTCATGCGCAGCTCATCCATCGAGATGTGGTTTAATAAGATGATCTATGCATACAGTAAGGTCACGGGGACACAGCCGAGGGCTTTCGGTGCACCCAGCTGGACCATGGACCACAGGTCCTTGAAGATCGCGGCAGGCCATAACTTTTCCTACCTGAGCTGCACCCGTTCGCATAAACCGTTTGTCTTTGCAGAAAACGCCATGCTGGAGGTGCCCTCGAACCTGCCGTGCATCGAGGAAGTGGGGGTCGAAGGTGTCGTATCCGCCATGAAAGACCGGTCCGGCAGACCGGACCCGCAGGTGCTGCCGGTCCATGCAGAGGTAGAGGGCATGGTGTACCGGAGACAATTCAAGGAGATGCTGGATCTCGCCGTCTCACTGGGATACCGGATCCGCCTGGTGGAGGAGATCGCATCGAGTCTCGAAAAGGACAAGCTACCTGTGCGCCGGCTCACCATGGGCCTGATACCGGGCAGGGCCTTCAAATGTGCGGTTTAATGATTCATTCTTCTTTCTTGCGCATCCTCGATACGAAGCGCTCCCACCGGCGCGGTCCGGGGAGCCGGTAGGGGGTTACCGCCTCACTTACGAAGCGCACATCTTCCACCGAGTAGAAGGCCTGCGGGTTGTGCTGTTTGATTAATTCAACGATATGCGTGATATTGCTGCGCTCCACGATGGAGAAGATGACCTTCACCGGTCCCGTGACGCCTTGGGCCTCGATGATTGTGAGGCCGTAGCCCGCGGACCTCAGGAATAAGATAAGATCATCTGATTCCCTCCTGGCAATGATGCGTATGATCACCTTGCCGATTGAGAGCCTGTTCTCGATGAGAATGCCCACATAGTTGCCCGTGGCAAATCCTGCTGCATAGGCGATGAAACAGAAGGGGCTGCCCAGGTGCTGGATGATCTGGCGGATGGCCATGAGCCAGATCATCACCTCGAAAAAACCTATGGCTGCTGCATAGTATTTCAAGTTCCTGTTAATGAAGATGATGCGGACCGTGTCAAGGCTCACATCCATGATACGCGCAAGGAAGATGAGTACGGGCAGTACCACCCAAGTATATATGAGAGAATCAATGAACGCCTGCATTACGCCCTGTCCTTTTCAGCATCGTATTGACCTGGGCAAGGAGACAATGATCCTGTCCAATGTAGCACTTCCCATAAGGAATGGGAACACCCGAGCGATCCACGTCCCACCTATGCACGAAAAGGGTTATCCGAGTGAGTCGAGATAACGTTCTTAAGGTCAGCACAAAAGTTTCCCTCTGAAGAAAAATAAGAAGTTATATTGCCTGATGCAGGAAATTCATTATTATTAATAATAGGTGGAGAGTATGATAACCTCATGCTCCGGGTGGTATAAATGTAGTGGAAAAGATATTTACATCCCGTTTTGAGGTGGCAAGGGCTTCAGAGGACATTACTTGAGTGCTCTTCGGGTCGACAGGGATGAAAGGAGATCTTTGATGGCGGAGACTGAATACCATGTGATTGAGCTAATAGGTACAAGCCCTGAGTCGTGGGAGAAAGCGGCGGCGAAAGCAATTGAAACCGCTTCGGAAACGCTCAGGGACACTCGGATCGCCGAGGTTATCCAACTGGACATGCATACTGACGACAAGAAGCAGGTCCTGTATCGGGCAAAGTTGAGGGTGTCTTTCAAGTATCATATGATCTTTTCCCTCACCCCGAAGTTTCACAATCATTCGCACCATTGGTAGCTTTATCGGGTTAGGCACAGGGAGATGTTCATGTATCGTGTTCGTTTGCCGGTTTCATGAAAGGAGAGCGTTATGCCTGAAAGCGTTTATAAGGTGATAGAGATCATCGGGACAAGCACCGAGTCATGGGAGATGGCGGCCCAGGCAGCGATCAAAACGGCTTCCAAATCATTGAAAGACCTGCGTATTGCAGAGGTCGTCGAGCTGGACCTTCAGATCGAGGACGGCAAGGTGGTCAACTACCGGACAAAGTTGAGCATTTCATTCAAGTACCAGGGGAAAGAGTAAAGCACGAATCCCTGCTCCTGGTCATGCCCGGCAAAAGCCGTCCGACAGAGGCATCTCAGAATGTTGAGGAGTGTCCTTATGCCTTTACAAGAGGTATTTGCTCTACGCCGGTTAGGAATCACGATCTTTGCGCTGTTTAACCCACGCCCCTCTCCGTCTGATCCTTGACAGACCGATGAGCCCACTGCCGATGAGAAGGTATGTGGCCGGCTCCGGGATCGGGGCCGGGACATGATCACGTTTGAATGTGGATATATCCGAGTTTAAGAAGTTGCTGCCCAACCATCCTCCTTCATTGTACCGCAAGGTCATGTCCATGGGATTACCCAGGCCATTTCGAAAGATTAATGCTCCACTGAAGATCTGCCCCTGCCGATATCTCTGTAAAAATCTGCCCCACACATCCACCAGGGATGCATCGATGGTCAATGCACTCATGATAGCACCGGCCTGAACTTGAAAATCACGAGGATTTGCCTGGCTCCATGTATAGGTGCCTATGCCGCGTAAGGTGACATCCAAGTTCCGAGTATCGGTAAAGAGAAGCGCATGCCCTACCCCGCTAACACCAAGGAGCACAACCATCATGCCCATGCAAGCAACAGCTAACTTTTTCATAGTTGTTCCCTTTCATGATTATCGAAACGAATTCAGGTCTTAACCCGCCTCATGGAGAATACCTATCAATTATCATGCCATAAGACTTGATCTAGGAATGTTGTGTTATATCATTATATTACATCTTCATGATGTTATTAACTCCTTGTGATATCAAGAGGTTTTGTCCTGTCACACAGGACTTATCCTCTAAGGCAGGAATTATTGCTAGGTCATGGAGTCACGATATACCACTACAGGACTAATGATAACCGGTCATCCAGAGAGAATTGCAGGCTTATATCTTATATGCTCAGGGGGCTTGATGTATCAGGAAAAAGCGCTCACATACCGGTACACGGTCCAGAAGTGGGAACAGGTCCCGAGCATGACAAAGATATGGAATATCTCGTGGAAGCCCAAGAAGCTTGGGATGGGATTCGGCCTCTTCATGGCATAGATGAAGCCGCCGCTTGTGTAAAGCAACCCCCCGATAAAAAGCCAGAAGAGCGCCCCTGTCTGCAGGGATCTCACCAGCGGCACCACTCCGACTATGGCTATCCAGCCCATGAATACGTACATGAGAGCAGAAAGCCACCGAGGTGCATGTATCCAGAAGATCTTGAACACCATGCCCATGATTGCAACCGTCCAGACCGTTCCGAAGAGACCCCAGCCCCAAACACCACGCAAGGGAATGAGGCAGAAAGGCGTATAGGTGGCGGCGATGAGCACGAAGATCATCATGTGGTCGAGTTTCCGCAGGCGTGAGGTTCCTTCGTGGGTAAGCGGCAGCCAGTGGTAGAGCGTGCTCGCCGTATAGAGGAGAATCATGCCCATGCCGAAGATGCAGTAGGTGGTGAGATGCCAGGGTTTAAACGGGCTCGATGCCTTGATGATGAGGGCAATCAGCCCGGCCAGGGAAAGTACTGCGCCGATGAAATGTGTGAGACCGCTCACCGGATCGCGTAAAGCCGAGACAAAACGCATTATGCCCTTTTCTCTCTTCATGGATGCCGCCCCTGTTAAGACTGATAAAAAGATTAATGAATACCTTATATCATGAATTCACTTGCCGGGTGTGTGAAAGAACTTCAAACGAAATGTCCCTGTTCTGTAAAACCGGATTAACAAAAATTTCATGAAACATTTATACAATCTTCACCCGGCAAGGATAGGCTCTGGAAAAAGGCTGGCAGAGATCATGAAAAAAATAATCTATTCGCTGCTCTTCTTCATAATTACCCTGTCGATCACCTGGTTCACCGTGCAGGCATATGAGTTGAACTTTAATACGGTCCTTCACGGCACCCGGGCGGAAATCATCCTCGGGACATCGCCACAAAAGGCTTCACCCGGAAAAGTTAACTAAAAATTCATGCATTATTCATGCATAATTCATAATGCAAGCATATACAGCAGGCGCGAGAACAAGGAGCAGTTATATGAAACGAAATGCAAACAACACCGGATTACTGGGAACAGTATCGATTTATCTCTCCAAGATCCTGCTCATTTACCGCACCAGGAATATGTATGGATATAATTCCCTGTGCGTGAGGATATACCATCTCCTCGCAGGGAGCAGAAAACAAAGGGAATTAAACGTGCTCCGGGATAAACAGCATTATAAGACAGCGGCCCTTATCGATGCATGAAGACGACCGCGAAGAGGAGCATTGAAATCATGAGACGAACAACAGGCTGGATGCACGACCTCGCATTCCATTACGAATCAATGCGCAGGGCTTACCCTCAGGACAGGCTTATGATCGTGTTCGATATCGACGGCACCATTCTCGACACACGATACATGATCCTGTCCATCCTCCATGCATATGACAAGGAACACAGGACCTCCCACTTCAGGTTCATAAGGCCTGATGATATTCATATCCATGAAAACGAAATCGAATCCCTCCTGAAGGGTCTTGATATCTCAGAACCGGAAAAATCAAAGATCATCGAATGGTACGTACTCAACTACTGGTCTGAGGATGCAACTTTCCAGTCACACAAGCCGTTACATGGGGTCCTTGATGTCATCAGGTGGTTCCAGCTGCAGCCCAATACCCATGTAGGTCTTAACACCGGCAGAACAGAACACTTGAGGGCCGAGACACTACGCGTCCTCAACATGCTCGGGACTGAATACCGGGTGGAGTTCCCCTCCAGGTTGCTTCACATGCATACAGGAGATGATATTTTCAGCTCGAAGACGGAGGGGTTGAAGGCCTTCATGGGAATGGGATACCGTATCGTTGCCGTTATCGACAATGAACCGGCGATCCTCAAGGCGATAGCTGAAGAAGACCCTGCAGGCGATATCCTCCTGGTGCATGCCGACACCATCTTCGAATCGGCACCCGCACATATCCCCGTGGGAACGGTTGCAGGAAACCTTTATGATATTACTGACCTTATACCAGAAAAAGGGCTTCCCAAGCATATCGAGTTCGTATGGCACGGTGTCGACGATGAATCCATACTGCGCCAGTTCCTGGTATCGAATGTCCATTGGGCTGAAATGCATGTCCGGACAGACCCGTATGATGACTCCGTCATCGTACGCAGGAGGAGTTTTTCCGAGGTATTCAGGTCTGACAGTGAGACACCCATCAGGCTTGAATACATGCTCTCCGTGCTCAAAGATGCAGGCAGGGGTGTAAAGCTCGACATCAAGGAGGATCGCCTCCTCGAAAGGGTGCTCGCGATCCTGCAGGGTTTGGATTTCACCGACGATCAGGTATGGATCAACAGAAACATCAATGAGCTCAATATCGGCGGGCATAAGAAAATCATGGAGGTATACCCCGGCGCAATCAAACAGTGCCCGGTGGATGCATTGGGCTACCTCATTATGTCTGCTCCGACAGAAGCAAGGAGATACCTTTCCATGTACTCGCGGTGGGGTATAGACCGCTTCTCCGTGAACTGGAAGACGACTGACAGCAGGCGACTGATCATCCAGCTCCAGAACTGGGGCTACGATGTCAATATCTACAATGTGCCTGATCTGGAGGCATTCCTCCAGGCCGCCCTCCTGCTCCCCCGGTCCATCACCTCGTATTTCAATTTCCCTAAGTGGTTTTATGCCGGCATAGGCGCAGAAGAAGGCAGGCATGCCATCTTCGATTTCAGGGGCATTGAAGCGTAGCCTATCCGAGGCCCGGATTCCAGCAAAAGCACCACGTGAAGGAACAAAAAAAGGTGCTCGCATTGAGCAGAGTCAGGTCGATGCACTCCTCCTCTATTCTGTCACACTGAGCCGAAGGATCTCAAAAATACAGATTCTTCGCCTTCGGCTCAGATGACATCTGAAAAATGTGCACTGCGGCATAGAGAAAATCTCGCCTGTCTCTCATACAGGAAGACTTGACGATACCGGCAATCAGCGCTAGGATACGCTCACGTGGGGTGGCCCCTCAATGGTGCCTGAGATTATACCCGTTGAACCTGATCTGGGTAATGCCAGCGTAGGGATGCAAAGATTATAATCCAGACTCCTTCATCCATCCCCGGATAAAAATAATCTGTAAAAGGAGTATGTCCGTATGGATGCGTATCCGTTTCTCGATGCTGTCCGCGAACAGCACCCCCTGGTACACCATCTCACGAACTGGGTCACCATCTATGACTGCGCACAGGTGGTCAAATCATTCAGCGCATCACCGGTCATGGCGCATGCACCTGAAGAGGCTGCGGACATGTCCGGCTTTGCATCGGCTTTAG